>JAAYCX010000011.1 GCA_012729555.1 Acidobacteriota bacterium | reverse complement strand
TCCCAGGTCAGGAATCCAGTATACCGGAAATCACGGATAGCGTGCACACTTTGGAGCAGGTTCGGTTTGACGGACCCTGTCCATGAATGCGGGAGCGGTTTCGGGCTTGGGGACACTGGTGACTGTCCCCTTACAAAAAGGGATTGCACTTCGGGGCGGGTGCGCGACAATGTTGGCAGCACGGGGGGAAAGAGCTTCATGAAGATCATCCACACCGCCGACTGGCAGATCGGCAAGCCGTTCGCGGGGATCGAGGACGATTACAAGCGCGCGCTCGTGCAGAGGGCGCGCATCGACGCCGTGGAGCGGATTGCGGAGATCGCACGCGAGGAAGGCGCACGGCTCGTGCTCGTCGCCGGGGACCTCTTCGATTCGCCGAGCGCGGACAAGGCCACGGTCGCGGAGGCGTCGAGCGCCATCGGCCGGATCGGCGCGCCGGTGGTCGCGATCCCGGGCAACCACGACCACGGCGGCCCGGGGAGCGTCTGGGAGCAGGATTTCTTCCGGCGCGAAAGCGCCCGCCTCGCCCCGAACCTGACGGTCCTGCTGGGCACGGCGCCGCTCGAACTCGACGAGGTCGTCGTGCTTCCCTGCCCCCTGCTCCGCCGGCTGGAGGCGGGGGACCGGACCGACTGGCTGCGCGACCCGGCCCTGTTCCAGAGCCTTTCCCCCTCCAAGGCCCGCGTCGTCCTGGCCCACGGCAGCGTCCACGGCTTCGCGGGGGGCGGGGACGACGAGGAGGCGGACGGGACGGAACCGAACCGTCTGGACCTTGCGCGCCTCCCGATGGAGGAGATCGACTACGTCGCCCTGGGGGATTGGCACGGGGCGAAGCAGGTGGGACCCAAGGCGTGGTATTCCGGCACCCCCGAGAGCGACCGGTTCCGGAAGGGGGAGGAGCAGAAGCCGGGCCACATCCTGCTCGTGGAGCCGCGGCGCGGGGCAATGCCCGGGGTTCGGATGATCCCCACGGGCCGGCTGCGGTGGTCGGAGGTCTCGTTCGAGTTCGCGGATGACGGAGGGGTCGCCCACCTTGCCGACCGGCTCGACGAGTTGCTGGGCCAGCGGGCCAACGAGGACCTGCTCCGCCTCTCCCTCGGCGGGAGTCTGGGCATCGGGGCCTCGAGCCGCCTCGAGGCGCTCCTCGATTCCCTCCGGGCCCGGCTCCTGCGGCTCAAAATCGACGACCGCACCACGATCGCCCCCACCGACCGGGAGGTGGAGGCCCTCACCATGCAGGCGGGCGATCCCCTCATCGCCACCGTGGCGCGCCGCCTGGTCGAACTGGCCCGCTCCGCCGGGGACGAAGCGGAGATCGCGGCCGTGGCGCTGCGCGAACTGCACGCCGCCTGCCGGCAGGAGGGGGGGGCATGAAGATCGTATCCGCCACGGTGCGCAACTACCGGATTCATCGCGAGACCCGGGTGGACTTCGACCCCTCCCTCACCCTGATCGGGGGACCGAACGAATCGGGCAAGAGCACCTTCATCGAAGCGGTCCACCGGGGACTTTTTCTCAAATCCAGGATCACGGGGGAGGGGCGGCAGGGGATGGTCTCGAGCCTGTACCCCGGCCACCCGGAGGTCGAGATCGTTTTCCGCGCCGGCGGGAAGGAATACCGGCTGCAGAAGCGCTTCAGCGGGGCGGGGGGCACGACGACGCTCTCCGAGTCCGGGGGCGCCTCCCGGCAGGGGGACGAAGCCGAATCGCTCCTCAACGCGCTTTTGCAGGTGGAGGACGTGGGCGGCGGCCGCAACCTCGCCGACCGGATCCTGCAGCAATGGGCCCATCTCTGGGTGTGGCAGGGCAAAAGCGGGCACGACCCCTCGGGCGACGCGGCATCGGAACAGAACGCGCTGCTCGCGCGGCTCCAGCAGGAAGGGGGCGCCGTCGCCCTGCAGTCCCCGCGCGACGCCGAGGTGGCCGGCCGCTTCGCCGAGCGCTCCGCCGCCCTCTTCACCCAGGCGGGCAGGCCGAAGGCCGGGTCCGAACTGCAGCAGGCGGAGGCCCGGCTCGAGGCCGCCCGGGCGGCCCGGCAGGACGCGGCCGGGCGGCAGCAGCGGCTGGTCGATGCCGCTTCCGCCTTCGACGAGGCCGAGGAGACGATCCGGCGCACCACGGCCGACCTGGAATCGCTGGCCGCCGGGCTCCGGAAAGTCGAGGAGCAGCTGGCCGCGGCGCAGACCTTGAAGGCGCGGGAGGAACAGCAGGCGCTCGCCTCCGCCCGGGCGGAGGAGAGGCTTGCCGACCTCCTGAAGGCCGACGGGCAGATCGACACGCTGCGCCGGGAGATACGGGCCCTGGAAGCGGCGCTGGCCCCCGGACGGGAGGAGGCCGAACGGGCCCGCGACCGGCGGGAGGAGCGGCGGGCGCAGGCGCAGCTTGCGGCCAAAGCCCACGGGGAGGCCGCCGCGGAGGCGCGGCTCCTCCGTCAGCGGTGCGACCTCGCCCGCGCCTGGGTGGAACGGTTCGACTGCGACGCCCGGTGCCGGCGCCTGGCCGGCCGGCTGGAGGACGCTCAAAAGATCCGGGACTCCATCCGCTCCCTGCGCGACGACCTGGCGCCGCTGCCCCGGGTGGACGCGGACTCCCTGGGCCGCCTGCGCCAGCTCCAGGCGCACGCGGACCGGGCCGCGGCCACGCTCGAAGCCATGGCCGCCGGCATCGAGGTCGTCTCATCGGGCCGGCCGGTGCGGATCGGAGACCGGGAGGCGCCCGCGGGGAGCGCGCACAGGGTGACGGATGCCGTCGACATCTTTATCGGGGAGGACGTTCACCTGCGCGTCCGGCCGGGCGGCGGCAACAGCCTCGCCGAGGCCCGGGACTCCCTCCGTGCGGCGGGCGACGCGCTCCGGGAGGCGCTCGACCCGCTCGGGGTGGATTCGGTCGCCAGGGCGGCCGAAATCCTGAATGTACGCGAAGGCCTGCAGTCGAAACTCGAGCGGGAACAATCCAGGCTCGGGGATTTCGATGACGGCAGCCTCGAAGGGGACCTGGCTGAAGCCCGGGAAGCGCTGGCCGCAGCCGAAGGCGAAGTGGACCGCCGCTCGCGGCTGGTCCCCGGCACCCGGGAACCTCTGGATCGCGATCGGGCGGCGGCCTGGCGCCAGGGCGAAGAGCAGGCCCTGGAACGGGCCGAGGAGGAGGAGACCACAAAAAAGGCCGCCGGGCAGGCCGCCGGGGAAGCCTTCGATGCGGCAGAACAGGCCCTGGTGCAACTCGCCGCCGCCATCGGCGCGCAGGAGGCGCACCTTGTCGAGATCCAGGCCCAGCTGCGCCTCCTCCTCACGAACCACGGAGAGGACGCATCCCGCCTCGAGGCCCTGCGCGCGGCCGGGGAGGCCGCCGCGGAAGCCCGTGCGGCTCTCGAACAGACTCGCGCGCAGCTGGCCCGGCTGCAGCCCCAGCAGCTGGAGCGGGACCGCAGCCGGCTCGAAAGGGCTGTCCGGACCCAGGAAGAGCAGCGGCAGAAAGCGCGCGAACAGCGCGCCGCCAGCCGTGCCGCCCTCACCCTCGACGGCAGCGAAGACCCCTTGGCGGAACTGGTCCGGGCCGACGTGCGCGAGCGGGCGGCCCGGGAGTACCACGAGTCCGTCCGCCGGCGGGCGGAAGCCGTCCGGCTCCTCGGCCGGCTCTTCGAAGAGGAGCGGCGCGTCCTGGCCGAGCGGTTCACCCGGCCGCTGGCGGAGCGGATATCGGACTACCTCGCGGGGGTCCTCGGCCCCGGCGCCCGGGCCGTGGTCACCTTCGACGGCGGCGTCTTCAAAGGCCTCCGCCTCGTCCGGCCCGGGGCGGCGGAGGCCTTCCCCTTCGACGCCCTGAGCGGCGGCGCGCGCGAGCAACTGGCCGCGGCGGTGCGGCTGGCCACGGCCGAGCTGCTGGCCGCGAACCATGGCGGTTCGCTCCCCGTGGTCTTCGACGACTCCTTCGCCTTCTCCGACCCGCTCCGGGTGCGCAACCTGCAGCGCATGCTGGATCTGGCCGCCGCCCGCGGGCTGCAGGTCATCGTGCTGACGTGCAACCCCTCGGACTACGCCCCCCTCGGCGCCCGCCAGACCCTCTTGTCCCCTGCCCCGGTCCAGCCCGTCGAGCCGGGCCAGCCAAGCCAGCCGGTTCAGCCGGGAGTGGATGACATGGGGCTGCACGCGGAGGGCGCCGTCATGGAGGAAGCTCCTTCGGCCGCGGAGACAACGGAAGCCGACGGCGACGCCTTCCTTGCCGCCCTCCAGGGGCTGGGGGGGAAATCGGGCAACCAGGCGCTCTGCGAACGGCTGGGCTGGACCGGGGAGCGTTACGCCGCGGTCAAGACCCGTCTCGCCCGAGAGGGACGCATCATCACCGGAAAAGGAAGGGGCGGGAGCGTGATGCAGCCGGCATAGGTGCCCATCAATATCATGAGGCTTCTGCGATGAGCCGGGCCAGATCCAAGGCCTTCGGATCCACCAATTCCCCCGTAACATAGCGGTGGAGGATACTGCCGATCAGTGTTTGATAGGGCACTCCCAGCCGATCCGCCTCGGATCGCAGATCCGCAAGCACCTTTCCATCCAGCCGGATGCTGATAGGGGTTCTGGCCGCGTCGGGATCCACTTTCACCCTTCCCGGACGTCGTTTCAGTTTTTGCAGGTCATATTCCCTTTTCATACTCCCTCCTCTCACCAGGGGTCGCCTTTCGAGCCGAAATCATGCGAATGGTGGATCCTTCGGAGCGTTCGCAGAACACGACCAGAAGCAATCGACTCCCTGTCGAATGACCGATTCGAATGAAACGATCTTCATTGGAGCCATGTTCCGGATCATAGAATTCGATGGATGCCGCATCGGCCCAAACAGTCTGGGCTTCCTCGAACCAGATTCCGTGTTTCCTGAAATTGGACCGGTTCCTATTCTCGTTCCACTCGAATTTCATTCTTCTACTGTATGCTATTGTATATACATCAGTCAATCCCCATGCACCGCAGCCCATGCACCGCAGCCCATGCACCGCGGCCCATGCACCGCGGCACGCGCACCGCGCTTCCGCGGGTTCCTCTCGCTGCGGCGCGCGCGGGACTGAACCCCTTCCCTTGGTCCCCCGTCCGGGGCATAATGGTCTCAAGGAACGACGCATGGCATCCCTGGATATTCGTGCGAAGCGCGTGTACGCCCCCATCGAAAAAACCGACGGGACCCGTGTGCTGGTCGACCGGGTGTGGCCCCGGGGCGTATCCAAAGAAAAACTGGGCGCGGAGCTGTGGCTCCGGGAGGCGGCGCCCACGGCGGCGCTCCGGAAATGGTTCGGCCACGCCCCCTCCCGCTGGGAGGAGTTCAGGCGCCGCTACCACGGCGAACTCGACGCGAAACCGGAAACGGTGCGGGCGCTCCTGGAACTTGCGGCGCATGGACGGATCACCCTTCTCTACTCGGCCCGCGACGAGGGGTGCAACCAGGCCGTCGCCCTTGGGGAATACCTGGTGTCGCGGGCGAAAGGAAGACAAGGGACATGAAAGCGACCGACGAGCTCAAGGCGGAACACGAAGGGATAGGCGTCATGCTGCGGGTGCTCGAGGCCGTGGCCGAACGGCTGGGGGAGGGGGAGGCGGTGGACGGCGGCGACCTCGAGGGGATGCTGGAATTCCTGACGGTCTTCGTCGACCGCTGCCACCACGGCAAGGAGGAGGACTTCCTCTTCCCCGCGCTCGAGCAGGCCGGGGTGGCGCGGGAGAACGGCCCGATCGGGGTGATGCTCGTCGAGCACGAGGAGGGGCGCCGCCTGGTCGCCCGGCTCCGGGAGGCGTTCGCCGGCCTCGGGCCCGGAAACGCGGCAGGCGCCGAAAGCGCCCGGCGCCTCCTCGAGGCCTACGTGACGCTGCTGTTCGGGCACATGGCCAAGGAAAACGAGGTCCTCTTCGTCATGGCCGACGCCCGGCTCGATTCCGACCGGGACGGCGAACTCGTCGCCGCGTTCGAGAAGCTCGAGCGGGAGCGCATCGGCGCCGGGCGGCACGAAGCGTTTCACGCCCTGCTCGGCCGGCTCGAGGAGGAGTACCTGTTCTGACCCCCCGCCGAAAGAATCGTGTGGCGCCCCGCGCCCTCAGTGTGTAATCTGGAAGCAGAGGTCTCCGGGGTTCGCGTTCCCGGGGACAGATTTGGTCCCTGAGGGAGGAAGAGCGGACAAGCCCGGTCCGCAGATGTCAAACCCGCCTGGCCGAGTGTTCATGACTATTCGTGCATTTTCGCGACACGCGCTGATACCGTGGATTCTTCTCGCGTTGGGAGTCTTCCCCGCCGCCCCGTCGGCCCGGGAGGAACCTCCCGCGCGCCCCGCCATCCGCTCGGCCGCGGAGATCGACTACCCCCCCTTCAGTTTCGTCGACCCCGAGGGGAACGCCGACGGGTTTTCGGTGGAGCTGCTGCGGGCGGCGCTGGGCGCGATGGGGCGGGAGGTCACCTTCCGGACCGGCACCTGGGCCGAGGCCCGCGGGTGGCTCGAAGAGGGGGGGGTCCGGGCGCTCCCTCTGGTGGGGCGCACCCCGGAGCGCGAGGAACTCTACGATTTCACCGTCCCCTACATGACGCTGCACGGGGCCATCGTCGTCCGCGGCGCCGAAACCGGCATCGCCCGCCTCGAGGACCTCGTCGGCCGCCGCGTGGCCGTCATGCAGGGGGACAACGCCGAGGAGTTTTTGCGCCGCACGGGCCTCGGGATCGAGATCCGGCCCCTGCCGACCTTCGAGATCGCCCTGGAGGAGCTGGCCGCGGGACGGCATGACGCCGTCGTGGTGCAGCGGCTGGTGGCGCTACGCTTGATCCAGAAAACCGGGCTGACGGGCCTCCGCGTCCTCGACGAGCCGGTCGAGGGGTTCCGCCAGGACTTCTGCTTCGCCGTCCGGGAGGGGGACCGCGACACCCTGGCGCTTCTCAACGAGGGGCTGGCCATCGTCATGGCCGACGGGACCTACCGCCACCTGCACGCCAAATGGTTCGCCGCGATGGAGCTCGCCTCCGATCGTCCCCTCGTCATCGGCGGCGACCGCAACTTCCCCCCCTACGAGTTCCTGGACGAGCGCGGGCAGCCGGCGGGGTACAACGTCGACCTGACCCGCGCCATCGCCCGCGAGATCGGGCTGGATGTGGAGATCCGGCTCGGCCACTGGCCCGAAAGGGTGCAGTCGCTCAAGGACGGCTACATCGACCTGCTGCAGGGGGCTTTCTACTCCCCCGCCCGCAACCTGGAGCTGGACTTCACCCAGGCGCACACCGTGGGGCACTACGTCGCGGTCGTGCGCGAGGGGGAGCGGACCCCGCCCGCATCGATCGCGGAGCTGCGGGGCAGAAGGATCGTGGTCGAGGAGGGGGACATCCTGCACGATTTCGCCCTGGAGCAGGGGCTCGGGCGCAGCCTCGTCGCGGTGGCGGACCAGGAGACGGCCCTCCGGGAACTGGCCGGGGGGCGCCACGACTGCGCCGTGGTCATGCGCGTCACGGCGCTCCACCTGATCGAAAAGCACGGCTGGTCGAACCTGGTCCTGGGGAAAAAGCCGATCGTCGGGTTCGAGTACGGCTACGCCGCCAAGAAGGGGCGAAAGGCGTTGATCGCGCAGTTCAGCGAGGGGCTCAAGGCGCTCGAGCGCAGCGGCGAGTACCGCCGCATCCACGACAAGTGGCTCGGCGTCTATTCCCCCGGCTCTTCCCTGCTGACCGTGCTGCGCTATTCGGCCGTCGTCGTGGTCCCGCTCCTCCTCCTGCTGGCGACGGCCCTCGCCTGGACCTGGGCCCTGCGGCGCCAGGTGGCCGACCGGACCCGGGAGCTCCGGGAAAGCCTGGAGAAGTTCGAAACCTTCGCCCGGCTGGCCCCCGTGGCCGTGGCCATCTCGGACGACGAGGGGAAGGTGATCCACCTGAGCCGGAAATTCACCGAGCTGTTCGGCTACACGGCCGAGGACCTCCCCCGCCTGGACGAGTGGTGGCGTCGCGCCTACCCGGACGAGGAGCGGCGCCGGCGCGTGCGCGAGCACTGGACGGCGACGATGGCCGAGCTGAGGCGCACGGGGGCCGAAATCCCGCCCGTGGAGTTCCCGGTGCGCGCGGCCGACGGCCGGGAACTCCAGATCGAGTTTCGCGCGGCCCCGGCGGGCAAGTTCGACATCATCATCTTCGTGGACGTCAGCGAGCGACGCAGGGCCGAGCGGGAAAAGCAGAAACTCCAGGCAGAACTGATCCAGTCCCAGAAGATGGAATCGGTGGGACGGCTGGCGGGGGGGGTGGCGCACGACTATAACAACATGCTCAACGTCATCATCGGGTTCGCCGAGCTGGCGCTGGAAAACACCCCCCCGGAGGACCCGCGCCGCGGGGACCTCGAGGAGATCCTCGCCGCCGCCCGCCGCTCGGCCGACATCACCCGGCAGCTCCTGGCCTTCGCCCGGCGCCAGACCATCCAGCCGGAGGCCCTCGACCTGAACGCGTCGGTCGAGAGCATGCTCAAGATGCTCCGGCGCCTCATCGGGGAGGCGATCGACCTCCGGTGGCACCCCGGGCCGGGGCTCTGGAGCGTCTTCATGGACCCCTCCCAGCTCGGGCAGATCCTGGCCAACCTCTGCGTCAACGCCCGCGACGCCATCGCCGACGTGGGTAAGATCACCCTGGAAACGGACAACGTCACCCTCGATGACGCCTACTGCGCCGAGCACCCGGGGTTCATCCCCGGGGAGTTCGTGTCCCTGGCCGTCAGCGACGACGGCCACGGGATGGACCGGGAGACCCTCGCCAACGCCTTCGAGCCCTTCTTCACCACCAAGAAGCCGGGGGAGGGGACGGGCCTGGGGCTGGCGACGATTTACGGCATCGTCAAGCAGAACGGCGGCTTCGTCAACGTCTACAGCGAGCCGAGCGAAGGAACCACCGTCAGGATCTACCTCCCGCGCCACGCGGGGGAAGGAGCCGCCGTCCGCGTCCCCGAACCGGGGCGGATGCCCCCCGCCGAGGGGGAGACCGTAATGGTCGTGGAAGACGAGGCCGCCATCGGGCATCTGGCCCGGACCCTGCTCGAAAGGCTCGGCTATGTCGTTCTCTCCGCCGACAGCCCGCGCGCGGCGCTGGCCGAGGCCGGGCGGCACGGCGGGAGCATCGACCTCGTGATCACCGACGTCGTCATGCCCGAGATGAATGGACGCGACCTGGCCGACCGGATGCGGCAGATCCACCCCGAGATCCGGGTGCTCTACATGTCCGGGTACACCGCCAACGTCATCGCCCACCACGGGATGCTCGACCCCGGGGTGTTCTTCATTCAGAAGCCGTTCACCAACCGGGAACTGGCGACACGGGTCAGGGAAACGCTCTCCGGCCGTCAGCGGCCGGACTGAAGGAGGCTCCATGGAAGTGACCGCCCTCCCCGCCCTGGGAGACAATTACATCTACATGATCTCCGGCGACGCGCCCGACCGGGCGACGGCGGTGGACCCGGGGGACGCCCGGCCCGTCCTCCGCTGGCTCGAGAAGTCGGGGCGGCGGCTCGAGTCGATACTCATCACCCACCACCACGCCGACCACACGGCCGGCGTCCCGCGCCTGCGGGAACTCTTCCCAGGCGCCGGGGTCTGCGGGGGGGCGGGCGACCGGGGCCGGATCCCGTGCCAGACCCGGTTCCTCGCCGAGGGGGACCTCCTCCCCGTCTGCGGCGCCCCGGCCCGGGTCCTCGAGGTGCCGGGACACACCCGGGGGCACATCGCCTATTTCCTCGAAGACGGGCGCGGGGGCGGGGAGCTGTTCTCGGGCGACACCGTCTTCGGCGGGACCATCGGGAATCTGTTCGAGGGGACCCCGGACGACATGTTCGCGTCGCTCGAGAAAATCCGCGCGCTCCCGGGCGGAACCCGCATCTGGTGCGCGCACGAATACACCCTCGAATTCGTGCGGGAGGCGGCGCGGGTGGACCCGGAGAACACCCTCCTCCGGCGGCGGCTGGAGCGCCTGGAATCGGCCGCGGGCACGCCGACGGTGCCCCTCACCCTCGCGGAGGAGCGCGCCACCAACCCCTTCTTCCGCTGGGACGCCCCCGAATTCCTGGCCCTTTTCGGGACCGCCCCCGGGATCGAGACCTTCCGTCACCTCTGCGCCATCGCCTGACGGGCCCGATCCTCAGGTTCGGACCAGCGCGCCCGAGGCGGGGTCGCACCGCGCCGCGGCCCTGCGCGCCCTTTCCGCATCGGTCGTCGCGTAGCAGTAGAGGCACCCCCCGGGGCAGGTGTCGTAAACGCCGATGTCGCGGCTGGGGACGCAGCGGCACGCTTCCCGCTGCCCCCGGTCCCTTCCCGGGCCGACGGTCAACCCGAATAGGCGCCGGATCAGGACGTCGTCGATGCATTTGCCCGCTTCCACGCCGAAGCGCTCCAGGGGCTCGGCGCAGCTCCGGATCTCCATGCCGCATGCGCGGGCCGTCGCAGCCAGCCCGCTGATGAGGATCCCCAGGTCTCGCTCCCCGGGCGTCCGCTCGGCCTGGACCCCCCGCCGCTCCATTTCCCGGAAACCGGGCCCGGTCTTCCGGTAAAAATCGACCAGGCTGACGATTACCCGACTGGTCGAGCCCGAGAGCGCCCGCGCGATCGCCGAAAATTGTTCCAGGTGCCAGTCGACCCCGGTGCGCGCCGAAAGGAGGATGGGATCGTAGCGCCAGACCACCCTTTCCGCCCCCACCCGGGCGGCCAGCCGCCGGAAGGACGCGATGCGCCCGGCGCGATCGGGGATGCCCCGTTCGATCTCCCGGCCGTAGGCGTTCAGGGTGTAAAGGAAAACGTACCGGTAGCCGCGCCGGTCGAGACGCGGGAGATGGGGCTCGAGCGGCGCCGGGTTCTTGGTCCAGAACACGAACAGCGCCACCTCCTCCGGGGTGAGGGGGATGCGGCTCACCCGGCCGCGGACGCGCGGGTGGGGGACATCGCAGAACCCCTCCTCGACCCGCGCGATGAACCAGTCGGCATACCAGGCCGGGATATCCGTGCGCCGGCTCGCGCTGATGATCGCACCCATGGCTTAGCGCGAAAGGAACGCCTCCCGGCTCCGGTCCGAGGAGAGGACCCACAGGCCGTAGGCCCCGAGCGCGGTCCCGAAGGGGAAGTTCAGCAGATGGAGGACGCTGACGACGACGCCCAGGATCCGGCCCCAGTTCCGGAGCCGCACCAGGCCGATGCCTGCGACGATCGAGGGGGCGGAGAGCAGGAGGAGCAGCAGGGCGATCGCCCCACCGACCACGGCCAGGACCGAGGGCGCCACCGCCGGGTGCACGGAGGGGGGCGACGCGGCCCCGACGATCCCGATCACCCCGCCGAAGACGGCCAGGATCGCCACGGCGCCGAGGACACCCAGCGCCCCGCAGACGATGTTCAGAACCCCCAGGACCTTGATATGCTGATCCATCACCCACCCCTTTTCTTCGAGCCGCGATTATACTCCTGCCTTACGTTTCCCGGGGAGGCGGGGTTCAAAAAATCGCGAACCGGGAATTATTGACTTTGAACAGGCCGTATCCTACCCTTCCGGAAACGGGGCGCGTGGGCCCCGGTTCCCTGTTTATGGTCCAAGGAAAGGATCCGGATGTCCCATATACCCGACCGCAGGCGGTTTTTGAAACAGGCCGTCGCCCTGGGCGCGGCGGCCGCCCACCCTTCAATCACGGGAAGATTCGCGAAAGCCCAGGAAGCGCCGAAATCGCGCCTCGTCATCGTGCGCGACCCGGCCGTGCTCACCCCCGCCGGGGACGCGGACGTCGACACCGCGGTCCTGGCCCGCATGCTCGACCAGGGGGTGGCCCGGCTCACGGGGCACTCCGATGCCCGGGCGGCGTGGAGATCGCTGTTCACCCCTGAAGATGTCGTGGGGGTGAAGATCAACTGCCTCTTCGGACGGGGGGCCTCCACCCACCCGGCCGTGGCGCACGCGGTCGCCGCCGCCCTGGTCGCAAGCGGCGTCAAGCCCTCGAACGTCATCATCTGGGACCGCTCCACGGGGGACCTGCTCAAGAGCGGCTACACCATCAGCAAGGAGGGGGACGGGGTGCGCGTCCTGGCCAACGACGGGGTGTGGGAGGACGAGCCGACGGTCCAGGGGCAGATCAGCGGCCGCCTGACCAGGATCCTCACGCGCGACATCACCGCCCTGGTCAACGTCCCCTTCATGAAGGACCACGGGATGGCGGGGGTCACCGGGGCGATGAAAAACCATTACGGGAGCTTCGACAACCCGGGGCGCTGCCACGCGAACCACTGCGATCCCTACCTCGCGGACCTGAACGAGATCCCCGTCATCCGCCGGAAGACGCGCCTCATCGTCATGGACGCGCTGCGCCCCCAGGCCGACGGAGGCCCGCCCCTGCGGCGTGACGCGCTGTGGGACTACGCCGGACTGCTCATCGCCCGCGACCCCGTGGCCGTGGACGCCATGGAGTGGCGCATCATCGAGGAGCGGCGCAAGGCCACCGGCCTGCCCACGCTGGCCGCTGCCGGACGGGAACCGACCTGGATCGCGACCGCCGCCTCGCGGGGGCTGGGGGTGGACGACCCGTCCCGGATGGACATCGTCAGGATAGGATGAGGGCCATGAACCGGAACCTCCTGTCCCTCACCCTGCTGGCGTCCCTCCTCGGTCTCCCCGCCGCCCGGGGAGCCCGCGCGGACCTGGAAAAGATCGCCGTGGACCGCCCCGCGGCCGGCTGGAGCGCGGTCCCGGGATCGACCGTCTACGGGCGCGGGGACGGGCTCCAGGACATCTACAACGGCGGGTACGAGGTCTACACCCGCGCGGGGATGCTCGAAGCGCTCCGGCGCCTGTACGAAAACGCGGGGGAGTATCTCGAGGTGACCGTGCACACCGCGCGGTCGCCGCAGGAGGCGCGCGGGTTTCTCGCCGACCGCTACCGGATGGAAACAGGGGGGCCGGCGCCGCGTAATACAGACTGGGACCGTTTCACCGCCGCGGGCGCCGGGAGCACGTCGGGCTACGCGGTCGCGGGACGCGTCTTCCTCTCGGTCGTGGCCTACGACGCCGGGGAGAAGGGGCGGCGGCAGACGGAGTTGTTTCTCAAAACGATGCTCGGGCGCGCCGCCCCGGCCCGGGCGGACTGACCGGCCGGACGGCCGCGTGTGGCAAGGGAGACCCATGGATAGACGCAGATTCCTCGGACTGGCCGGAATGGCCTGCGGCGGCGCCGCCATCGGCGGGTGCGGCCGGGGTCCGGACCCGGGCGGGACGGCCGCGCCCGGGCGCGCCTCGCTGACGGCGGGAAAGGGAAAAGGGGAGGTGTACGTGGGCAAGGACGCCGACCCCGTCACGGCCCTCCGGTCGGCGCTGGCCGCAGCCGGGGGCCTCGAGTTCATCCGGCCCGGGAGCCGCGTGGTCCTCAAGCCCAACGCCGCCTGGTCCCGCACCCCCGCCCAGGCCGCCAATACCGACCCCAGGCTGCTCTCGGCCATGATCGAGCTCTGCCGCGAGGCGGGAGCGGGCAAGATCACCATCTTCGAGCATACGATCGACCGCCCGGCGGCGCAGGTGCTCGCCGTTTCCGGCATCGCCGCCGCCGCGCGCCAGGGGGGGGCCGAGCTGATCTACGCGGCGACCGAGCGGGATTTCGCCCCGATCGAGGTGCCCCGCGGCAGGATGATGAAGCGGGACACGCTGGCCCGCGCGGTGCTCGAGGCGGACGTGTTCATCAACATGCCCAAGGCCAAGCACCACTCCCAGACGCAGCTGACGCTAGGGCTCAAAAACCTCATGGGGGTGAATTTCAACCGCCAGGCTTGGCACTCGAGCCCGGACCTCGCCCAGTACATCGCCGACTACGCCAGCGCGGTGGCCGTCGACCTCACCGTCATGGACGCGTCCCGCATCCTGGTCACCAACGGGCCGAAGGGGCCCGGCAAGACGCGCGAACCCGGGGAGGTGATCGTGTCCTTCGACCCGGTCGCCGCCGACGCCTACGCCTGCGGGCTGTTCGACCTGGAACCGTCGGCGGTCCCCTACATCGGAAAAGCGGCGGACCTGGGCCTCGGCGAAGGCAGCAGCTCCAACATCGTCGTCAGGCGGGCCTGACCCGCAGCCACCGGGTACCGACTCTATGAAAACCGTCCGAAGAGGCAGCCAGCTCTTTTTCCTCATCCTCTTTTTCGTGCTTTTCTTCCAGACCGCGCGCCAGATCGACTGGGCGGACGGCCGGATGACGGTCGGGGCCTTCCTCCCCGCCGATTTCTTCCTCCGCATCGACCCCCTGCTCGGCTGGACGGCGCTCGCCGCATCGCGCACCTTCCTCCTCTCGGTCGCGCTCTGGACGGTGCCGGTGCTGCTCCTGACCCTTCTTTTCGGCCGGGCCTTCTGCGGCTGGGTCTGCCCGCTCGGAACCCTGATCGACGGCGCGGACAAGGGGGTGCGGCCCAATCGGGAACGCCGCACCCACCGGGAGCGTTCCTGGCCCCGGTTGAAGTACTACGTCCTGGCGGCCGTGGCCGCGAGCGCCATCCTGGGATCGCAGCTGGTCTGGTTCCTCGACCCGATCGCCCTCACCTTCCGGAGCCTGACCCTCGGGTTCTTCGCCCCCCTCGACCGTGCGGTCCATGCGCTCTCGGCGGTCCCGGGTTTGGGCTGGATGGAATTCCCGGCGATCTTTCCCGATCAGCGGGCGGCGTACGGGTCGGGGTTCGCCGCGCTGCTGATGCTGGCGGCCATTCTCGCCGGCGGCGTCCTCTCCCGCCGGTTCTGGTGCCGCAGCCTCTGTCCGCTGGGCGCCCTGCTGGGCATTGTCGCACGCGTCCCCCTCTTCCGCCGCCGGGTGGGCGCCGGGTGCAACGAATGCACCCTCTGCCAGCGGGACTGCAAGATGGACGCGATCGGCGCCAAGGGGAAGCGAACCGCCGCGGCCGAGTGCATCTTCTGCTACTCCTGCGACGAACTCTGCCCGCAGGGGGCGATCCGGATGGCCCCCGGCAAGCCGGAGAGGAGCCTCCCGCTCGACCTCAACCGCAGGCGCCTCCTCACCGGCATCGGCGTGGGCGCCGTCTGGGGGCTGGGCGCATCGTCGGCCCTGGCGCGGCGCCCCACGCGGGACGGGGAGAGCCACATCACCGGCAAACGGCTGATCCGTCCCCCCGGGTCGGCGGCCGAGGAGCTCTTCACCGAGCGCTGCGTCCGCTGCGGCGCCTGCATGAAAATATGCCCGACCAACGGACTCCAGCCGGCGCTCTTCGAAGGGGGACCGGGCGCGATCTGGACCCCGGTGCTGATGCCCCGCGTGGGCGAATGCAGCCAGAACTGCAACCTCTGCGGCGAGGTCTGCCCCACGGACGCCATCGAATCGTTCACCATCCCGGAAAAGGAGCACCTGTTCATAGGGCGAGCCGTCATCAACCGCTCCTCCTGCGTCGTCTGGGAATCGCGCAAACAGTGCCTGGTCTGCGACGAGGTCTGCTCCTACAGCGCCATCTACTGGCTGGACGAGAGCGGGGCCGAGATCGGGCATCCCGCCGGCGAGGGGGACGCCCAGCCCCGCCAGGGGTTCCCCTACGTGGACCCCGCCCGCTGCGTGGGGTGCGGCATCTGCGAATACAACTGCCCCGCCGGCGGCCCCGACGCCGCCATCCGGGTGACGCGCGACGGGGACAAGCGGCACCTGTCCCGGGAGGGGCAGCGGGCGTGGCAGGCGGCCAACTGGACCGAGCGCGAGGGGATACCCCCGCTCCGGTAGCGCATCCGCCTCCCCCGCACGGCCGTTTTCTGGTATAGTTCCGGCGCACTCAAGCAAAAGGAGCAGGGTATGTCCGGAATCTTCGGCGCGGCATCCAGGAAGGGCAACTGTATTCAATCGCTCTATTACGGTCTCGACTACCACAGCCACCTCGGCACCGACTACGCCGGGATGGCCGTGTACCGCGACCGGGGGATCGAGCGCAAGATTCACGACATCCGCGGGGAAAACTTCCGGCCCAAGTTCCGGCACGATTACGAAAGGATGGGCGGCCCCTACGGCATCGGCGTCATCGGCTACGACATCCAGCCGGTGGTGCTCTCGTCCCGCCTCGGGGTCTTCTCCGTGGTCATCAACGGCAACATCCACAACCTCGACGCCATCATCGCCCGGCTCCAGTCGGAGGGTTCGACGTTTGCCGAGATCCAGCCCGATTCCACCATCAGCCCCGCCGAGGTCATCGCCGAAATCATCAGCCGCGCCGACAGCCTCGAGTCGGGCATCCTCTCCGTCTTCGCCCAGATCGAGGGTTCGGTATCGCTGCTGGCGCTGACCAAGGACGGCATCTACGCGGCGCGGGACCGGGAGGGGCATTCCACCCTCGTCATCGGGGAGAACGGCGACGGGTTCGCCGTCACCACCGAAACCACCGCGTTTCCCAACCTGGGCTTCAGGACCATCGCCGAGCTCGCGCCCGGCGACGTGGTGCTGATCTCCGAACGGGGGATCGTCAAGCGCTGCGGAACCGAGCCGACCCTGGGCAGGCCCTGCGCCTTTCTCTGGATCTACACCAGCTTCCCCGCCAGCTCCATCCACGGGATCAACGTGGAACAGGCGCGCTACCGCAGCGGAGCGCTGCTGGCGCGCCGGGACCGGGCCGCCGGCTTCACGGCCGACATCGTTTCCGGCGTCCCCGACAGCGGCGTGGGGCACGCCATCGGTTACGCCAACGAATCGGGGATCCCCTACGCCCGCCCGCTGGTCAAGTACACCCCCTCCTGGCCCCGGAGCTACATGCCCTCGGAGCAGGCGACGCGCGACCTGATCGCCAACATGAAACTGATCGCGATCCCCGAGCTCATCCGGGACAAGCGCATCGTCCTCTGCGACGATTCCATCGTGCGCGGCACCCAGCTCCGGAGGATGATCAAGGAAAAGCTGCTGGCCAACGGGGCCCGCGAGGTGCACATCCGCATCGCCTGCCCCCCGCTTGTGTTCCCCTGCATCTACAACGAGTCGACGCGCACGACCAAGGAGCTGGCCGCGCGCAAGGCGATCCGGGCCCTGGAGGGGAGCGACATCCCCGATGTCACCGAGTACCTCGACACCCGGTCGGCCAAATTCGGGAAGATGGTCTCCGCGATCGCCCAGGAACTGGGGGCCGATTCGCTCCTGTACCAGGACATCGGGGACATGGCCGCGGCCATCGGCCGGCCGATCGAGGGGATCTGCACATACTGCTGGACGGGGTGTCAGGGGAGCGCGGCGAACACCCGGTAGGAATGGGGTTTTATCTCGACCGGGACCGTCGTGCGCTTCACCCCCCCCGCGCCGAAGAGCCCGAAGCCGCCTGAAGTCCCCGCCTTGCCCGCCAGGGTCTCCCCCGTGGTCACTTCCCGCACCCCCGTGTACCGGGCGTCGAGCGACAGGGTGACGGCGACCGGTTCCGGACGGAACGACTCCACGATGAAGGTGCCGTTGTCATAGACGAAGAGCGCGACGTCTCCCGGCGCCTCCACCCGCACGAACATCCCGCCGAGCAGAACGTTGCGGATCTGCGTGAGCACCGGGGGGGGGAAGCTGTAAAGGTCGCTGAAGTTGTCCGGGACCGTCAGGACGTAAAGGGTCCCCCCGCCGTAGGCGGCCTGGACGAGGAGCGGGTACCCGAGGTCGTTCTGGGTCATGGCGCTCGCCAGTTCCCAGGCGTCGTTGGTGAGGTACTGGAGCTGCGGGATGAGGATGCGCAGGCCCGGAGGGAGCTCGGGCTGGCCCCGGAAATTCCTGACGATCGCCCTCCGGCCGGTGTCGCGGATCTCGGCGATATCCCCGATCCCCTTCCCTTCGAGCGCCCGCAGCAGGCCCGAGGTGATGGTCACCGATTTGCCCGCCGTCAGCTGGCGCTTGATCTTGTCCACGATGCCGGCATCGAAGGCTGCCGACTCGGTCAGCAGCACCATGGGCGCGTCTTCAGGAAAGCGCGGGAGGAGGTCGATCGGGATGCCGATCATCCCCAGGTAGTTATGGAGGAAATCCTCGCCCGTGGAATGATAGGGCTTGTAGCTCGCGAGCCCGACGGGACGGCCGAGCTGGCCCAGGAACCGGTCCGCCTCCCCGAGCGCGTACCCCGCAGCGCGCGCGAAGGTGAGCGGAGGGGTCTCCCCCCCTTCCGGGGCGGCGACCGAGGCCGCCATGGCGTCGAAATCGAAGCTGGGCCCGAGATCCTGCCAGGGCGCCCGGTCGGCCGGGCGGATCGGGCGCTCGAGCTGGGCGAAGTCGAAGAGGGTGATTTCCGGGGCCCGGGCGAACAGGGTGAGCCAGATCTGTTCCGCGTAGCGGTCGGGGTAGCGCCCCCCGTAGGTGTCGACCCAGCCGCCGCCGTTGTGCCCGGGGCGGATGTTCTCGAAGTAGCGGAAAATCGAATACCCCAGGTACTGCTGCAGGTGCTGGTCGCCGGTCCGGTCGCGCGTCTCCGTGCCGGTGTAGATGCCGTCGAACAGCACGGGCCCCCGCTCGAGATCGAAGCCGAGCCCCTGGAAGTGCTCGTACCAGTTCGGGTACTTGACCACCATCCGGACCCGGGGGTTCACCCGTTTCGCCGGCCCGATGACGAGGTTGCGGGCGGCTTCGTCCATCAACTGCAGGCGGAAGCCGGTCCAGCTCTTCTCCCCCTTGGCCCGGATGCAGCGCTCGCACTTGCAGTTGGTGAAGAAGAAGTCGTCCAGGATGATTTCGTCGAAGAGCCCGGCCGTGAACTCGACCACCTGCCGGACCTTGTCCCGGTGTTCGGGGTTGCTGTAGCAGTAGGTCTCGAAGCGGTTGCTCTCGTTGACGGTCAGGGTGATGCCGCCGGCGACCTCCAGCCCCCGCTTCCGGAAAAAGTCGGCCGCCCGCTTCACCGTCTCCTCGTCCGCGACGATCGTGTCCCGGTGGGTTTCCAGGTAAATCTTGTCGACCTTCACCTGGCGCGCTATCGCGTCCCAGCGGGCCTGGAGCCACTCGGGGTCGGCCATCCGCCGCACCTCGTAGACGCGGGCGTAGACGGAGACGGAGAAATTGCGGTACTGCCCCGGGGGCGGCATGGCCCCCGGGAGTGAGGAGACGAGGACCGCCACGGCGGCCATTGCGGCGCAAAGGAAGGAAAACCGTCGCATCATGCCCGCCCTGCCGGAAGAGACGGGGGCGCCGTCAATACGGCCCCCGTGCCCTTCCGGCCCGATTCATGCCTGGACTAACGGCTGCCGAAGTTGAACACCACGCCGGCGGAAAACCGCATGTTGTTCTGGAAATCGGAATTGACCCGGGTGCCCACGTATTCCAGCTGGATCGGACGTACGGACATCTTGTCGGTGACCTTGACATCCACCCCGCCGCCGAAGGCCAAGGCGAAGTTGTTCTGGGTGGCGTCCCCCGCTTCGGGGTTGACGTGGTTGACGCCGAAGAGCGCATGGAGGAAAGGCGTGACTTTTTCACCCCTCATCTTGAAGCGCGGTCCGAACATGAAGTTGTGCGACTTGACATCGTACCACGGATAGACACCCGAAGCCGTGGCGACGGGACCGTCCAGGTACCCGTAGTGGCCGCTGAAATCCATGACGGCGCTCCAGTTGTCGCTGACGTTGAAATCCACTGCGGCGTTCCACCCGTTCAGGTTGCAGGAAATGTCATCCCCCGCATCGCAGCGGAAAAAGGAATACCCTCCGAAAACCTCGGCAACCGGGACATCCTGCGCCATGACCATTCCCGAAAAGCCCAACAACAGAATCACTGCAAGCCCAAGCTTTTTCATCAGTCGTACCCCTTCAAGTGTAAGTTATGTTTGTCTGACTGCAATCACAATCAGCGTGAGCGTCCTCGAAACCAAAGTCCAATCCTAACCGAAGAGTTCGTTATGGGTTCTCACCCGAGATGGCCGCATATTATCCAAATATGGTTTTTATTGTCAACAAGTATTGAAGATAACAGAAGACTTGGTTTTCCGCGGGGATAGTGAGAATCTTTAACAGGGTGGGGCCTGCGTTCCGGCACGGCCCCGATGGAAAACCGGATTCGGGAGATCACACGCATGCCCCAGAAAAAGAAGGGATCCAGACCCGGAAGGAAGGGACAGCCCCTTTCCCGCAGGGAGTTCACGCTCTCCTCCCTGGCGGCCGTGGGAGCGCATTCGCTCGCAGTGGGAGCGCATTCGCTCGCCGTGGCCGAGGATCTCCCCCCGCTCTCGGACGAGGCGCGGGCGATGAAGCTGGTCCTGCCCGACGGGGTGAGCGGGCGGCTGGAAGAGCGCCACATCACCGAGGAGGACATCCGCCGCGTCATCGACCACGCGGAAAAATCGGGCGTCAAACTCTACCGCCCGGGGTGCCCGGGATTTCTGGCCAAGCTGCGGGTCGCCGAGACCTATTTCTACGTGGAATACGAGCCGGTCGACGGGGCCTTCCGCGTGGAGACGGCCTATGCGCACCGGCTGCTGCTCGAGGGGGACCCCAGATGACCGAATGGTACTGCTACGAGGACAAGGTCGCCATGGAGGAAAAGGAACTGCTCATCAGCTACATGCTGCTCCGGCAGTTCGTCCCGGGAATCAAGTGCCCGGTCTGCGGCCGGGAATACCTGACCGAGGAGGTGGTGTCCACCATCGTCAACCCGGCGGAAGACGCCCTTGAACAGAAATAGAGCGGGCGCATGACCGAGGTCCTGTCGCAAACCGAGAGCCTGTGCCCCCACTGCCTGCGGCGCATCCCCGCCGAGCGGGTGGCCGAAGGGGAGGAGGTTTACCTGCTGCGGCGCTGCCCGGAACACGGAGAGGTGGAGCCGGTCCTGATCTGGCGCAACCGCCCCGTCCCCTATCCGCTCTGGGAACGGGCCCGCGCCGGCCGGCCCGGCGCCGAGCCCGATCCGCCCGGGGACTGCCCCCGCCTCTGCGGCATCTGCCCCGGGCACCTGCAGCAGACCTGCAGCGCCATCGTGGAGGTCACCGGCCGCTGCGACCTCCGCTGCCCCGTCTGCTTCGCCGCCTCCGGGCCCGCGGCCGGCCCCGACCCCGCACCCGCCCGGCTGGAGCGGCTGCTCCGGCGGACGTTCGCGCTCGCCGGGAACTGCCCCCTGCAGTTGAGCGGCGGGGAGCCCACCCTCCGGGATGATCTGCCCCTGATCGTGCGCCGTGCGCGCGACATCGGTTTCGACCATGTCCAGGTCAACACCAACGGCCTGCGCCTCGGGCGCGACGCGGAGTTCGCACGCGCGCTCGCCGATGCGGGCGTCACCAGTTTCTTTCTCCAGTTCGACGGGGTCAGCGACGATGTCTTCCGCCGCCTCCGGGGGGCGCCGCTTCTGGACCTCAAGCTGAAGGCCCTGGAGCGCTCGAGGGAGCTCGGGATCGGCGTCATCCTCGTCCCGACCCTCGCGAGGGGGGTGAACGACTCCCGGATCGGCGACCTCATCCGGTTCGCAAAGGCATGGATCCCGGTCGTGAAGGGGATCCACTTCCAGCCCCAGGCCTGGCTCGGCCGCTACCCGCAATCGCCCCGCAACGGCGACCGGATGCTGATCCCCGACATCCTCGAGGCGATCGAGCGTCAGACCGGGGGGGAGCTCGAGGCCGCCCATTTCATCCCCCCCGGGTGAGAGGAATCCCACTGCTCCTTTTCCGCCCTCTCCGTGCTGAGAGAAGATGGGACACTGATGCCAACGACCCGGTTCGAGCGCGCCGGCCCGGCCGGGGACGACGCCGCGGAAAGGTCGCGCGCCTATGTGCGCCGCCACTGGAAGTACGCCGACCCGGGCCCGTCCGCCCCGCGACCCGGGCGGGGAGACTCTTTCGAGCGGATCCGCACCCACGCCTTCTGCATCTCCGGCATGGCGTTCCAGGATGCCTGGAACATCGACCTCGAACGCCTCCGGCGCTGCTGCATCCATGTCGCGTCCGAAACCCGGGGGCTGGTCCCCTTCTGCGCCCACTACCTGACCGACACGCGCGGCCGCGCGCTCCACGAGGAGTCCCGGCATGTTCCTTGAGGAGTGGCTTGCCGCCGTCATCCGTTCCGAACCGGGGTACGACGCCGGTCGGCGCGCGCGGATCCCCGCAGGGGCCGGACGCCCCCTGGGGCGGACCGAGGTGCGGCGGTACCAGGGGGCGCTCCTGGCCCGGGTGGTGCGGTACGCGGCGGCGCAGAGCTCCTTTTACGGGGAACTCTTCCGCAGGAGCGGGACCCGCCCGGAGGGGATCGGCGGGTGCGACGACATCGGACGCCTTCCCCTTACCCGGCAGGAGGATGTGGCCCGCGAGCCCTATCGCTTCCTGTGCCTCTCCCGGGCCCGGGTCGAACGGGTCCACACCTTCGTCACCTCCGGCACGACGGGGCCCCGGAAGAAGATCTTCTGGACCCGGGGGGACCTCGGGCGCATCGTCCGCTTCATGGCCGCCGGCATCGGGACGGTGGCCGGCCGCGGGGACGTCGTGCATATCTGCCTCCCCGACGGCCCCCCCTACAGCCAGGCCGACCTGCTCGCCCGCGGGGTGGCCGCCATCGGCGCCCGTGCGGTGGTGGCCGGAACCGGGCGCTCCGCGCGGGAGCACCTGGAGCTGATCCGGCGGCACGGCAGCACCGTCCTGTTCGGCTACGCGGGCCCCCTGTACCGCCTCACGCGCGAACTGGAGGCGCTGTGCGACCCGGGCCGGTGCGGGGTGCGCGTCCTCTTTCTCGCCGCCGAGTACGTCCCCGAGGCGCGCAGGCGGGAACTGGAAAGGATCTGGAACTGCCGCGTGAGGACCCACTACGGCCTCACCGAAATGGGGCTGGGCGTGGCCGTGGAGTGCGAGGCGGGGCACGGCTACCACTTCAACGAGGCCGACCTCCTGCTCGAGATCCTCGATCCCGTGACGCTCGAGCCGGCCGCCGCGGGGGAGGAGGGGGAACTGGTGTTCACCACCCTCAACCGCGAGGCGATGCCGCTCTTGCGCTACCGTACCGGCGACCTCTCCCGCTGGATCCCGGGGCCCTGCCCCTGCGGCGCCCGGAGCCTGCTCCGGTTCGACGCGGTCCGGAAGCGCCGGGAATCGATCGTGACGATCGGCGCGGGGGAGGA
Organism: Acidobacteriota bacterium; assembly: GCA_012729555.1. NCBI lineage: Bacteria > Pseudomonadati > Acidobacteriota > Acidobacteriota bacterium. The sequence continues at coordinate 146,616 of JAAYCX010000011.1, read as the reverse complement.
GATCTACCCCACGCTGTTCGACGACATCCTCTACGCCCTCCCCGGGGTGCTGGACTACCAGGTGGAGGTGACGCGGGAGCGGGGGAGGCCGCGCCTCGATTTCCGTGTCGACCTGCTCCCGGGACCGGAGGACGCGGCGCACACCATCGCCGCGAGGCTCCACGGGCACCCCCTCATCGAACGGAATCTCCGCCGCGGGGAGATGGCCCCCCCGCACGTGGACATCCTGCCTCCGGGAGCTCTGAAAACGGCGGAGCGGGCCAAAAAACTGGTCGTGGACCGGCGGCCCCTGAGGCGGGTCACGGCCCGGGCTTGACGGCCGTGATCGAGGCACTGGCCCATTTCCGGTCCACGTGCGGGATCATGGGCCCGATGTCCCACCCCTTCTCCTCGAGAAACCCGAGGACCTCGCGGGCCCGGTAGCGGTGCGTCGCCTCGATGCGGATTCCCCCGAAACCGGCCCCGGCCAGCCTGCGGGCGTACTCCCCCTCCTCGAGCGCCCCGCCGAGGCACCCCACCCAGCGACTCACGCCGGCACGGATCCCCGCGGGGATGTCACCCCGGGTGACGATATCGCACGCCGCCAGCCTTCCGCCGGGGGCCAGGACCCGGAATGCCTCCTCGAAGGCCCGGCCCTTGTCGGCGGAGAGGTTGAGGACGCAGTTGGAGATGATGACATCGATCGCGCCGTCCCTGAGGGGGATCCGCTCGATGTCGCCCCTGACCAGCTCGACGTTGTCCGCCCCCGCGCCCCTCAGGTTGCGGGCGGCCAGGGCCACCATCTCCTCCGTCATGTCCAGGCCGTAGACCCGCCCCCCCGGCGCCACCCGGCGGGCCGCCAGCAGGCAGTCACGCCCGCCGCCGCTGCCGAGGTCCAGCACCACCTGTCCCGGCCGGAGCCGGGCCAGCGCCACGGGATCGCCGCAACCGAGCGGCACGGCCACGGCCGCGCCCCCTTCCCGCTGGCTCCTCTGGAGCGCGCGGGCTGCGATCGACCCGTATCTGCGCCGCACTTCCCCCCCGATGTCCATACCGCCCTCCGTCCGGGGCCGCATCCAGACCGGGTGCGGCCCGCTTTCGACGAAACGTTACCATCATCGCGGACGTATATTAAAGGGATTGGATTGAATGGTTGACAACCCGTCCCCGTTTGTTTCACAGTGGTAGCCGCCCACCCGCACGCGGATGCCAAGGCAACGGTTGTTCATGGGGCTGCCCCGAAAACGACCTTCATTCTTTAATATCGAGCGAAGGAGTAACGCTATGTCCGATGGCAAGAAAGCTGAAAGCACGGAAGCTGCTGCCAAAAAGAAATTTACAAGACGTGATTTTCTGGTCACCGGCGGTGCCGTCGTCGCCGTGGATGCCCTGATATCCACCAACCCCGCAGCGGCGGCCGCGCTGCCGCCTGAAAAGGTCCAGGCGTACCCCGCGTCCAAGGGATACCTGGTCTACGACAGCAAGAAATGCACCGGGTGCACGACCTGCATGCTCAGCTGTTCCCTGACCCACTACGGGGAGCAGAACCTGTCGCTGGCGCGCATCCAGATCATGCAGGACTCCTTCGGAAAGTTCCCCTACGATCTCGAGATCGCCCCCTGCCGCCAGTGCAAGTACCCCCCCTGCGTGCAGAGCTGCCCCGTGCAGGCCTGTTTCGTCGACGAGGCCAACGGCAACGTCCGCAGGATCGACACCGACAAGTGCATCGGCTGCAAGACCTGCCTCAAGATGTGCCCGCAGCAGCCGCACCGGACCGTGTGGAACCACAAGATCAGCAAATCGACCAAGTGCGACCTCTGCCTGGACACCCCCTACTGGAACGAAAAGGGGGGGATCGGCGGCAAGCAGGCGTGCGTGGAATCGTGTCCGATGAAGGCCATCAGGTTCGTGACCGAAATGCCCGACCAGAAGGAAACCGAGGGGTACAACGTCAACCTGCGCAACGAGCACTGGCTCAAGCTGGGGCTGGTGGACGACAGCAGGACTCAACCGCCTGGAATGGGCGGCTTCGGCGGTGGCGCACCCAAAGCCAAAATGCAGGCACCGAAAGCCAAAATGCAGGCGCCCAAAGCGAAAGTTTAAGGAGGAGACATCATGCCAGGCGGATATACAGGTAAGATTTTAAGAGTCAATCTGACGAACAAACAGATCAGCACCCTCCCCACGGAAAAGTACCTGGAATTCGGAGGCGGCCACGGCATCGGCTCGGCCGTCTTCTTCGACCTCGTCGGCGACCAGCTCCCGTTCGAGGCCTTCGATCCCCGCAACCTCATCATCATGATGGCCTCCCCCTTCTCGGGCACCTTCATGCCCGGGAGCGGGCGGTGCGAGGTCCAGGGCCTGGGCCCCATGCTCTACCCGGTCGAGTGGTTCGGCCACAGCAATTTCGGCGGCCGCTTCACCGCCCAGATGAAGTTCGCGGGCTGGGACGGCATCGTCGTGGAAGGCGCCTCGGAAAACCCGGTCTACATCGACGTCGTCAACGACAAGGTGAAGATCGAGGACGCCACCAACGGCGTTTGGGGCATGGACACCTGGGACGCGCAGCAGGAGATTTCCCGCCGCGCCGTCCCCGGGCTGCGCCGGGGCGAATGGGCCGAACTGGCCCAGAGCTGCTACACCACCCAGATCCCGGCCGTCGTGGCCTGCGGCCCCGCGGGCGAACGCAAGAGCCGGCTGGCCGCGCTGCTTCACGGGCCGGGCTCCCAGGCCGCCCTCTGCGGCTTCGGCGGCGTGTTCGGGTCCAAGAACCTGAAGGCCATCAGCTTCCTCGGCACCGGGGGGGTCCCGATCGCCGACCCGAAGGCGTTCATGGACGCCCGCCTCTGGTTCCGCCAGTTCCAGTGGGACGTGGATAACCCGCGCGACGCCGAAATCTTCGAGGGGAGCGGCTATTCCCTGATCAACGGCGCCCCGAGCGGGGGCAACGTGACCAACGGCGGACCGAACCGGGTGCCCGCGCGCGCGGCCGCGTGCGCCTCCTGTCCCAGGGGGTGCAAGATGCGGCTGGCCAGCGCCGACAGCAACGAGGCGGTGTGCGCCGGCACCATGGTGGCCAACGTCGGCGGCGGCGGCATGTTCGGCGGCTTCGGCCGCAAGCCGGACCCGAACGCCATGCCCACGGCTCTGAGCCAGAAGCTGACGCGCCAGGCCAACGACCTCATGCACCGCTACGGCCTCGGCCACTGGCAGGTGATGGCCACCCGCGGCTATATCGAGGCCCTCGCCCGCGAAGGCGTCATCGGCAAGGGAAAGCAGATCGATTTCGAGCTGCCCCCCTCGGGAAGCTACGCCTATCACGAAACGATGTTCCGGACCATCGCCCTGCGCGAGGGTCCTCTCGGCGCGCTCGCGTGCGAGGGGGCGGCCCGCATGGCGGAAAAGCTCGGGCGCTACCAGAAAGACGTTTCGAGCGGCCTCCTGAAGCTGACGTACTACGGGACCCAGGAGCATTACGACTCCGCCACCCAGGTGGAATGGGGCTACGGCTCCATCCTGGGGGAGCGCGACCTGATGCTGCACCAGATGTCCAACTACCCGCTGCACTGGATGGCGCAGTCGGGCAACCCCTACCTCGACGCCGAGCAGGCCTCCAAGCTCTACGCCGAGGCGATGGTGCCCTACCAGGACGACCGCTACCTGGTCGATTACGGGGACGGGCCGACGGGGATCTATTCCGATTCCAAGGTCAAGCAGGTGGCCTGGGTCAAGCACTACGAGAAATTCTGGATCGGCGCGGGCGGGTTCTGCGGCTGGCGCTGGCCGCAGTGCATCACCAACAACTCCGCCGACCGGCGGGGGGCCACCCCGAACGCGGAGCCGAGGTTCTGGAACGCGGTGACGGGCCAGAACAAGACCTTCGCCGATTACATGGAACTCGGGCACAAGATCTTCACCCTCGACCGCGCCATCTGGGCGCTGCAGGGCCGGACGCGGGACATGGAGGTCTTCCCCGACTATGTCTACGACCAGCCCACCCGCGGCAGCGTCCAGCCGATGGTGGTCGACGGCAAATGGACCTACGCCACCGGCCAGGGGCGCAAGCTGGACCGCGCCAAGGTCGAGGACTGGAAGACCCGCTTCTACAAGTTCGAGGGGTACGATCCCAAGACCGGCATCGCCACGCGGGAGACCCTCGAGAAGATGGGGATGAAAAAGGTGGCGGACGCCCTCCAGAAACAGGGCAAGCTGGGCTGACCGCCTCTGAATCCTGAGGCTTCGGGCCGCGGGTCGCGCAGGCGATCCGCGGCCTTTTTTTTAGTGCGATCCGATCATCCCGACCGCGTCGGGGCGCGGGGCGTTACGGGCGTTGTCCCAGTACGGCGAGAGGGTGCGCAGGTTGGCGACGATGCCGGGAAACACCTCGATCACCCGGTCGATCTCGGCTTCGGTGGTGTAGCGGCTCAGGCTGAAGCGGACGGAACCGTGGACGGCCGTGAACGGCACCTTCATCGCCCGGAGCACGTGCGAGGGCTCGAGCGACCCGGAGGTGCAGGCCGATCCGCTCGAGGCGCAGATCCCGTATTCGCTGAGCTGAAACAGCATCCCCTCCCCCTCGATGTAGTGGAAGGAGATGTTGAGCGTATTCGGCAACCGCGGCGCCCCGCCCCCGTTGACCTCGACCGACGGGATCCTTTCCACCAGCCCCCGCTCCAGCCGGTCGCGCAAGCGCCCGATCCTGGCCTCGTCTTCCCGCGCGGTTTCGGTCGCGAGGCCGAGGGCCCGGCCGAGGCCGACGATGTAGGGGACGTTCTCGGTCCCCCCCCGCCGGCCCGATTCCTGGTGCCCCCCGAGCAGAAACGGGCGGACACGGGTGCCGCGGCGGAGGTAGAGGGCCCCGATCCCCTTGGGCGCGTGCAGCTTGTGCCCGGAAAAGGACAGGAGATCGACGTAGGGGAGCCCCCGCACCATGTCGATGGGCAGCTTCCCCACCGTCTGGGTCGCGTCGGTATGGAAGAGGATGCCCGGGTCGGTCTCCTTGACGATGCGCGAGAGCCGCTCGATGGGAAACACCACGCCGGTCTCGTTGTTGGCGTGCATGATCGACACCAGCAGGGTTTCGGGCGAAAGCGCGCGGATGAACCCCGGCATGTCGAGGTTCCCGTCCCGGTCCACACCCACATAGGTGACCGGGTGCCCGCCCCGTTCCATCTCCCGGCAGACCTCCAGCACGGCCGGGTGCTCGACCGTGGTGGTGACGATCTGTTTGCGGTTCGGGTTCGCGCGCGCGGCCCCCTGGATCGCGGTGTTGTTGCTCTCGGTCGCGCACCCGGTGAAGAGGATTTCTCCGGGAGCCGTCCCGCCCAGGCATTCCGCGATCGTCCGCCGCGCGGCCTCCAGCGCCTGACCCGTCTTCCGGGCGGGCTCGTACATGGAACTGGGGTTGAAATAGTCGTCGGTGAAAAACGGGATCATGGCCTCGTACACTTCGGGGGCGATCCGCGTCGTGGCGTTGTTGTCGAGATAGATGATGTCCATGTCCCGTCAGACCTCGATCACCCGGATCCGCTCGTCCACCTGTTCCTTCAGAATCCGCTCCACCATCATCTTCAGCGTCTGGGCCGCCCCCGCGCAGTTGGCGCAGGCGCCCTGGAGCCGGCAGTAGACCATGGTACCCTTGATGTCCACGATCTCGACATCGCCCCTGTCCATTTTCAGGGAGGGCCGGATGTACTCCTCCACCACCTTTTCCACCTTCTTGGAGAACTGGTAGGGGGAAAAATCGGCCGGCGGCGGCGCCTCGATGGAGACCAGGGGCAGCGGCGACCCAGCCCCGCCCGAGGCCGGGCTCTTCCCCTGCCAGACCCGGTCGAGCAGGTCCTGCAGTCCGCCGGGGACGTGGTGACAGCTGCCGCAGGCGCCGCCGGCCTTGATGGCGCTCGTTATCTGCGGGATGGTGCGCAGGTTGAGTTCCTTGATCTTGCGCAGGATGTAGGGCTCGGTGAGGGAGAAGCACTTGCACACCACCCGTCCCTCTTCCGTCTCCTGGTCATGGAGATCGATGCCCAGTGCCTTCAGGTCCACCCCGCGCCGCTGGGCCCAGTTGAAGACCGCCGCCTCCAGCGCCTCGGCCCCCATGACGGAGCAGTGGATCTTCTGTTCCGGGAGCCCCTCGAGGTAGGTCACGATGTCGCTGTTCTGGATCTTGAGCGCGGCGATCGGGGTGTACTCCCCCTTCTCGATGATGTCGCAGAGCGCCTCGGAAGCGGCGATGGCGGAGGTGCAGCCGAAGGTCAGGTATTTCGCCTCGGTGATGACGTCCTGGGTCGGGTCGCTGGGATGGCGCCGGACGCGGAAGGTGAACCGCATCGCGTCCCCGCAGGCGATCGATCCGTGCTCCCCCAGACCGTCGGGGTTTTCGATCTCGCCCAGGTGGGTGCCCGGCCTGCCGTGCACCGCGTCCATGAAAAGCTGCTTGGTCTTTTCGCTGTATTCCCAACCCATCGTCCGACTCCGTGTGATTTCCGGTGGCCCCGGTCCGGGCGGCGCCCCGCGCGGCGCCCCGCCCCCTCCGGCCGGGTGACTGTATACTATAGCGCTTCGGGAGGCTTCAGGCAAACGGGGAGGTGCGGACGAGGGGGGGGGACACGGCGGGGAAAACGGGCGGGGGGCTCAGCCGGCCTCGGCCACGCGCGGGAAGGTCCGGACGGCGCCCGGCTCGAACAGCACCCTCCAGGGGAGGGGGCCGGCCAGCAGGGCGTCCACATCCCGGGGCGCCATCGCCTTGGAGAAGTAGTACCCCTGGCCGAAATGGCAGTGCAGCGACTGGAGCATCCGCAGCTGCATGACGTTCTCGATCCCCTCGGCGATCAGTTCCATGTCCAGGTTCCGCCCCAGGTTCACGATCGCCTGCACGATCTTCCAGGTCTCCTCGCACAGCCCCAGGTTCCCGACGAAGGAACGGTCGATCTTGAGGCTGTCGATCGGAAAGCGGTTCAGGTAGCTGAGCGAGGAGTACCCCGTCCCGAAGTCGTCCATGTGGAGCCGGATGTTCATCGCCTTGATGTCCGAGAGGGTCCGGAAGACCGCCTCGGAGTTTTCCATGAGGGCGCTTTCGGTGATCTCCAGGCTCAGTCGGCGCGGGTCCAGTCCCGTCGCGCGCAGCACGTCGTCCAGTTCGCGGATGAGGTTGGGATCGGTGTAATGCCCGGGACAGAGGTTGACGTTGATGGTCAGCTCCTCCCCGCCCGCGAGCCTCCAGCGGGCCATCTGCCGGCACGATTCCCGCAGCACCCAGCTCTCCAGCGGCAGCAGGATGTCGGTGGACTCGGCGATGGCGAGGAAATCCTTGGGGAACATCATCTCCTCGCTCCGCTGCCAGCGGACCAGCGCCTCGAAACCGACCAGCCGCCCCGTCTTCAGTTCGGTGATCGGCTGGTAGTGGACCCGGAACTGTCCGCTGTCCAGGGCCCGGCGCAGGTCGGATTCCATTCTCAGGCGGGCGACGGCCGAAGACCTCATGTTCGCGTCGAAGATCTCGAACCTCCCCTTCCCCCCCCCTTTCGCCCGCTGCATGGCGACGTAGGCGTCCCGGATCATTTCGTCCGGATGGACGTGGTCCCGGGTGCTGACGGTGATGCCGATATGGGTGGTGGCGTAGATCGACTGACCGTCGACCAGGAAAGCCCGGGAGAGCTCCTTGTGCAGCCGGGAGGCGGCCCTGGCCGCCTGCTTGCCGTCGGAGGCCTCCTCGATCAGGAGCACGAAGTCGTCGTTGCCGAAATGGGCGACGGTGTCCTCCGCCGAAACACACTCCTGGATCCGGCGCGCCGCCTGCACGATCAGTCCGTCGGCGACCACGTGCCCGAGGCTGCCGGCGACCGTCTTGACTTCGCCGATCTCCACCACGGCGATGCCGAAGGAACGGGCGTTGTCACGCGTCCGCCGCAACGCATGCTCCACCCGGTCCAGGAACAGGAGGCGGTTGGGGAGCCCGGTGAGGGGATTGTAGACCTTGCGGTCGGTGATGTCGGTCTGCGACCCGGCGATCCGGTGGGCCCGGCCTTCCCCGTCGCGGCTCGCCAGCCCCCGGCAGAGGACCCAGCGGTAGGCCCCCTTCGCGTCCAGGATGCGGTACTCGCTCTCGAAATGACCGGTTTCCCCCTTCAGGTGCCGGGCGACGTTCTTTTCCACCTGCTCCCTGTCGGCCGGGTGGATCCTGCCGAACCAGTCCAGGGGGGAGCTCCCGATCTCGGGGTCCCGGTAGCCCAGCATCGATTTCCAGCGCGGGGAGAAATAGATCTCCTTCGACCGCAGATCCCAGTCCCAGAGCCCGTCGTTGGCCCCCTGGGTGGCGAGCGAATAGCGCTCCTCGCTCTCCCGCAGCTTCCTCTCCATGCGATGGCGGTAGAGGGCGATCTCGATATGGCTGTGCAGCTCCCGCTCCTCGAACGGCTTGATCATGTAGCCGAAGGGTTCCGTCACCTTGGCCCGCTCCAGGGTCTTTTCGTCCGCGCACGCGGTCAGAAAGATCACGGGGATGCCCAGCCGGGCGTGAATGGCCCGGGCCGCCTCGACGCCGTCCATCTCCCCCTTCAGGATGATGTCCATCAGCACCAGGTCGGGCATGGTCTGGTCCGCCTTGCCGATCGCTTCCGGGCCCGAGGTCGCGGCCCCGGCCACCTCGTATCCGAGCAGCCGGAGGCTGTTCTGGATGTCCATGGACACGATCGTTTCGTCCTCGACGACCAGGATCCGTCTCGGCTTCACAGGCGCTGTATTCGTCATCGTTCCAATCCTTGATATGAGGGGCCGCGGCGCTCCCGCCCGGCGCCCGAACCGTTACGTCCTGGCATGGGGGATCACGATCGCGCAGGCGAACCCGCTGCGGCTCCGGAATTCGATCGTCCCCCCCAGCTGCTCGGTCAGGCTCCGGACCAGCTTCAGCCCGAGGGAATCGCACCGGTCGGGGTTCCAGTCCGGGGCGCATCCGACGCCGTCGTCCCGGACCGAGAGATGCAGCCCCCCGTCGCTGCCGGCGTAGAAACGGACGTCGATGCACCCGTTTTTCCCCTCCGGGAAGGCATACTTGAACGCGTTCGACACCAGTTCGTTGATGACCAGGCCGCAGGGGATGGCGACATCGAGACTCATCGGCACCGATTCGACCTCGAGGTTCAGGCGGATGGCCGAGGCGTTGACCCGGTAGGACCGGACCAGGTGCCCCGTGAGGCTGCGCACGTAGCCGGAGAAATCGATCCTGGCCAGGTCGCTGGACTGGTACAGCCGTTCGTGAATCAGGGCCATGGCCTTCACCCGGTCCTGGCTCTCCTTGAACTTCTGGTTCGCCTGGGGGTCCTCGATCTCGGCGCTCTGCAGATTCAGGAGGCTCGAAATGATCTGGAGGTTGTTCTTGACGCGGTGGTGGATCTCCTTGAGCAGGACCTCCTTCTCCTGGAGCGACGCCTTGATCTGCTCCTCCGCCCGGCGGCTGGCCGTGACATCCTGGTATTGCCACAGGTGGTAGCGGTTGCCGGCGTCGATCGAAAGGGGTACGTAATTGCGCAGGAAGGCGCGCTCCTGCCACGCGATCTCCTCCCCGAGCACCGGTTCCGCGTCCCTGATGACGGATTCGATCCTCTCGGCGAACTCCGCCGTCTGGGCGAAAAGGAGGCGGCTGTCGATCCCGAGCAGCGACCCGCGCTGGACGGGGACCCTGAACATGTCGGTGAAGGACTGGTTGACGTGGGTGATCCGGCGCTCCTCGTCCTCGACCACGACGCCCGAATGGAGGTGGTCGATCAGGCTGGAAAGGAGCACGGTGGCGGCGCGGAGGCTCTCCTCGGTCTTCTTCTGCCGGGTGACGTCCTCGGCGATGCCGACGACGCGCTCCACCTTCCCCGCCTGGTCCCGGACCGGGAACGCGCGGTCGTGGATCCAGCGGATCGACCCGTCGGGACGCTCCACGCGGTATTCCTCGTCATACTCGTTCCACCCCTGCCGGATGAGGGCCTCCGATATCCTGCCCCGGTCCTCGGGATGGATCGCCTGGATCCAGGAGGAGGGGTTGCGCTGCAGGCTCGCGCACGTCCGCCCCCACACCTCCTCGTAACCGGGGCTCACGTATTGCTTGGCCCGGCCGTCCGGGGCCGATATCCAGAACACCGCCTGGATGTTGCCGGTCAGCTGCCGGAACTGCTGCTCCACCCGGACGCTCGCGATGATGGTGCCCAGAATCTGCCCCGCCATCTTCAGCCCGTCGATTTCCGAAAGGGGCCACTCCCGGTCGACGAAACACTGCTCCAGCCCGATGCAGCCCCACAGCTGCCCGTCGACGAACATCGGGACGATGACGCCCGAACGGATCCCCATCGCCTCGAGGATCTCCCGTTTCTTCCTGTCGACATCCCGCGCGTGGAACACGACCGGGTGCCCGCCGTAAAACCGGTCGGACATCTCGTCGATCATCTGGCTCCGGATCAGGTCCAGGACCTTGCGGTCCCCCTCCTCCTTCGCGAGCGCCGAACTTTCCCACTCGTAGCGGCAGGCGTCCCCCACCTGCCCCCCCAGTTCCGGGGTCCGGCTGTCCATCAGGTAGACACGCGTCACCGCGGTCGCTTCCCCGAGTCTCCGGATCACGTCACGGGCACCGGTCTCCCATCCCGTGTTCCCCAGGAACTGGCGCGCCGCGTGACTGACCGCGTCCAGGATGGCGTTCCGGCGTTCCATCTCCCCCTCGATCGAACGCGTGCGGGTGATCCCCACCGCGATCGCGTGGGCGTTGACGGAAGCCGCGCACACGATCGCGAGCCAACCCCAGCCGGCGGCCGGCGCGGCGTCCACTGTCGCCAGCAAAAGAGCGAAGGCGCCGCCGATCAGGGGCGCCGCGATGCTCGTCCCCTCCAGCCCCCGTCGGACCGCGACCCACACCAGCGGGGCCGAAAGCAGGATGAAGGCATAGAGCCTGTCCGGCGCCGGGCGGGTGAAGACGAACCAGAGGGCGGCGCCCGCAAGGCAGAGGAAAGCGAGGGCGAAGAAGGTGCTGCGCCGGTCCATGCGCAGCGGCCGGAGGAAACCGGCCCGTTCATCCCTGACCCCGAACAGCGCTGCCTGCAGCCGGGGACCGAGATGGATCACGAGCAGCGGGGTCAGCAGGAGCAGGCCGCAGGCGTACCCCACCAGCGGCGGCGCGAACTCCCCCAGCAGGCGGCTCCAATCCCCCGGTGCTTCCAGGGCCCCCGGCAGGATGGCGGCCGCGGCGCACAGGACCGCCCCGCCCGCGGAGACCCCCAGGAAAAAGGCGAGGTCCCTCCCCCGGCGCAGCGTCGCGCGGTGCCCGGACAGGAACCGGAGCAGGAGGGCGGCCGCCCCGATTTCCACCAGGACGACCGCCGCGCCGATACCGAGCGCCCAGGCGCCGGAATAGGCGGGGTCGTGGAACCAGAAGGAGTGGACGAAGGCGGCGGCGGCCACCACCGGGGCGTATCCCAGGCCGCAGGAGAGAAGGAGTCCGACGTTCAAGCCGGCGTGGAGGCCGAATTCCCCCGTAAACGCGGACACTCCCAGGGCCCGCACCCCCCAGAGCAGGGCCGCATAGAGGCCGAGGTAGAGGGCCGCGGGCACGATCAGGCGCATGTGGTAGCCGAACCTGGGGGCCAGGTTGAAATCGGAGTCGAGAAGCGCGGTTTCCAGTTTGAAAGCGTTTTGCATTTTCCGGCATTCCTATGGATACAACGGCTTATCGTCGCCCCGGGGCCGTAACTATAGGCAAGAATTGCATCCATCCCGGCCCGCGGGCCGCGGGGATGCGGCGGGAGTGTGGTAGAATGGCCCGTAACGGGCGGCCACCATGAGACTGAGCGAATTCGAGGAGATCGTCGCGAAAGCCCTGCGGGGGGTGCCCCGGCGCTTCAGGGACATCCTGGAGCGGGAGGGCATCCCGGTGCTGGCGCGCAACCGGGTCCCCGGGCCGCTGCGGGAAAAGGACCGGTTGCTGTTCGGGCTCTTCGTCGGGGTGCCCTACACGGAACGCTCCGCCTTCGACCTCGAAATGGAGCCCACTCGCATCGAGCTGTACCGGGAGAGCTTCGAGGAGGCCTTCCCCGACCGCGGGGAAATGGAGGCCGAAATCGTGAAGACCGTGATCCACGAAATCGGCCACTATTTCGGCTTTTCCGAACAGGAGCTCGAGCGCCACGGCCTCTGACCGGCCGGGGACGGCCCCGCGGGCCCGCTAGGGATGCTGCGGCGCCATGTCCAGCCCCATCGTCTCGGGCAGCCCGAACATGGCGTTCATGTTCTGCAGCGCCGAACCCGCCTGCCCCTTGACCAGGTTGTCGATGTGGCTGATGACGCGGAAAACGCCCGTGCGCTCGTCGGTGGCCACGGTGACGATGACGCGGTTGGAACCGCGCACGTCGCCCGTCCCCACCGCCTCGCCGAAGTCGCGCACCTGGAGAAAGGGCTCCCCGGCGAAGGTGTCCCGGTAAGCCTCCAGGACCTTCCGGTGCGTCACCCCTTCCGGGAGCCGGCCGTAGAGGGTGGAGAGAATGCCGCGCACCATCGGCACCACCTGCGGCGTGAAGGTGACACGCACCTCGGCGCCGGCAAGCAGACCGAGTTCACGCTCGACCTCCATCACGTGCTGATGTCCGGTCAGCCGGTAGGCGTTCGCGTTCTCGTACCGCTCTGGGAAATGAAAGCCGGCCGCAGGCTTCTTTCCCGCGCCCGAAACGCCGGTCTTGCAGTCGCAGCAGATCCCCTCCCTTTCCACCACCCCGTGCTTCACCGCGGGCCAAAGCCCGCAGATGCAGCTCATGGCGAAGCACCCGGGGTTCCCCACGACGCGCGCCTTCCGGACCCGGTCGCGGTGGAGCTCGGTCAGCCCGTAGACGCTCTCCCGCAGCAGGTCGGGCGCCTTGTGCACCGGGTCGCGCGAGATCCGGGTGGCGTATTCACGATACAGCGCCTCGGAGTCGAAGCGGAAGTCGCCGGAGTAGTCGATGACCCTGCGTCCGGCGGCCACCTCGGCGGGGGCCGCCGCCTGCCCGACCCCGTCGGGCGTCGCGAAGAAAACGACGTCGGCCGCGGTCTCCCGCGCCTCGGCGGAATCGGGCGCGACGATGACCTGGTCGCAGAAACCCCTCAGGTAGGGCCACATGTCGCTCAGCCTGCCGCCCACCCCCTGCACGTCGACCAGCGCCGCCAGGGAGGCCTCTCGATGCCGCAGCAGCAGCTCCACCAGCCCGATCCCCCCGTAACCGCCCGCTCCCACCAGCTTCACTCGTACCATCGCATCCTCCTCAACCCGCGCCGCCGCGGCCGCGCCGTGCCCCCATGTCGTCCGTGAACCAGGGCGTTCCTCAGGCGATCTTGTCCAAAACAAGGCCCGTATTCACCCGATTGCGAATATGGGGCCATGATCCCAGCAATGACGGCGCTTTGTCAAATCCTGCCTCCAAAAGGCTGCCGCGGGGGATCAGGGGTGCAGCAGTTCGCGCGCGGAAAGGAGGATTTCGATGGTCCCCTTTTCCCGGAGCCTTGCGACCAGGGCCTCGAGCTCCTCGCCGACCTTGTGCTTCCGCAGGCGCTCCTCCAGCTGCGGCCGCACGTCTTCGAAGGTGAACCGCCCCTCCGGCCTCCGCTCCACCACCTCCAGGATATGGTACCCCTGGCGGCTGCGGACCATGCCCGCCTCCCCCACGGGGAGGGAAAAGGCCGCCTCGGAGTATTCCGGGGGCAGGCTCCCGCGCGTGCCGAATCCCATCTCCCCCCCGAGGGTGCGGGAGGGGTCCATGGAGTGTTCCGCCGCCAGATCGGCGAAATCCTCCCCGCGGCGCACCCTGTCGAGCAGGCTCCGGGCGAGCCGCCGCGCCTCCTCTTCCCCCTCTCCTCCTTCGACCCGGATGAGGATCTGGCGGGTCCGGACGATCTCGGGGTGCTCGAGTTCCTCCGGGTGGGCGGAAAAATGCTCCCGCATCTCCTCCTCGGAAACGACGACCTTCCCGTGGACCGTCTCCTCGAGGTATCTGGCCGTGACCAGGTTCTCGCGCAGTTTCCTTTCCCAGGAGGCTCGGTCGAGGTTCTGCCCGGCCAGGGCCGCGTCGAGTGCCGCGTCGCTCTTGAACGATCCGCGGGATTTCTCCATTTCAGCCGCCACCTCCGCCTCCGACACCCGGACCCCTGCAGCGGCCGCCGCCTGCAGGACCAGTTCGGCGTTGATCAGCGCCGTGATCTTGCCCAGGACCAGTTCCCCCCGGTACTCGGGGCGCAGGTCTTTCCATTCCGGATCGCCGATGGCGCCCAGTTCCCGGCGCACCTCCAGCTCCAGGTCCCGGCCGGGGATCTCCGTCCCGTTCACCCGCGCTACCACCGCGGGGAAAATCCCCTCCAGGCCGCGATCCCCCTCTCCGGCGAGGCCGGGCGAGGCCAGGAGCGCGGCCAGCAAAGCCGCCAGCGCCCGCTCAGACAATGTCATGCACCCTCTCCCCCATCGATTTCATGCGCCTAAGCTAACACAGCGGACTCCGGTTTTCATGTTATAATCGACCCCCTGCGGCCCGCCGCTCGCGGGGCGCGGGAACGGAATCCACAAGGGTGAAAGGGACGGAAGAGAAGGACCATGCTCCACGAAAAACAGAACTCCACGAAACGGCACTCCATTGACCTGTCCGGAAGAAGCATCCTCGCGGCCCTGTCGCTCCTCGCGGCGCTCGCGGCCCTTCAGGGGGCTCCTCCCGCGCAGGCGGAACTCCCGGTGGTGCGGGCGGTCCTCTTCAGTTCCCCTACCTGCTCGCACTGTGCCGAGGTCAGGGAGAAGGTGCTCCCCCCCCTGGCGGCCCGTTTCGGGCCCCAGCTCCAGGTAGCCATCGTCAGCACCGCCAGCCCGAACGGGCAGGAACTGTTTCTCGCGGCCTGCATGAAGCACGGGCTCCTGCAACTGTCGGTCCCGCTCCTGGTCGTGGGAAACAAGGCCCTGGTGGGAAGCCTCGACATCCCGAACGAGTTTCCGGGCCTCATCGAGACCCACCTGGCGTCGGGGGGTGTGGACTGGCCCGCGATCCCCGGGCTGCAGACGATGCTGGCCTCGGCAGGGGCTCCCCAGGCGCCGGCGGCGGCCTCCACGCGGACCTCTCCGCCCTCTCCGGCCCCGCCCGCACCGAAGCCGGCCGCGCCTCTACCGGAACCGGTCGCGGGTGCTCCGGCGCCCCCGGCGGCCCCCAGGCCGTCGCCTCCGGCCGCCCCGCGGGCCGCGGCCACCGCGACGGCGGCGACGCTGCCACCCCCGGAGAATGCGCCCTCCCGGATCCCGGGGCCGGATTCCGATCCCTCGACCCCGCTCCCGAACGCGGAGCCACAACCCGGGACACCGGTCGCCGAATCCCGGAGCCCCGAACCGGCATCTCCCGCTTCCGGCATCATCGACCTGACCGGGGGGGAACGGATACCCGGAGTCCTGGAAAAGATCCTCCGCGATCCTTACGGCAACGGCCTCTCGATCCTGCTGCTCCTCGCCATGACCGCGGTGGTGCTGGCTTCCCCGAAAATTGCGCGACGCGCCCGGGCGGCGCATGGGGAGATCCGCAGGCCGCGCCTGGACGCGCTCGTCCCGCTCCTGGTCGTGGCGGGGCTCGTCGTCGCCGGGTACCTGTCGATCGTGGAAGTACGGGAGGTCGAGGCCGTCTGCGGCCCCGTGGGGGACTGCAACACCGTGCAGCAGAGCTCCTACGCGAAGCTTTTCGGCATCCTCCCCATCGGAGTACTGGGACTCGGCGGTTTCCTGGCCATCCTGACCGCGTGGGCGCTGCGCCGCTGGGGCCCCTCCCGGATTTCCCTCCAGGCGGCGGTGGCTCTCCTGGCGCTGACGGCCTTCGGGGTGCTCTTTTCGATCTACCTGACGTTCCTGGAGCCCTTCGTGATCGGCGCCACCTGCCTCTGGTGCCTCAGTTCGGCCGTGATCATGACCCTGCTGTTTCTGCTCACGCTCGGGCCGGGGGCCGGGGCCTGGAAGGAGCTCGGGAAGAGCCCCGGGGCATAGGGCTCGGCTACTCTCCGGCCGCGTCCCCGACGGCGCCGAAGACGACGACGCTCTTTTCGGCGACCGCCGCGGCCGCGTGCCGCGTCCAGTCCAGGTCGATGGTCCCCTCCGGAAGCGGGCGGACCCGCAGGGCGACGACGGCCTTGACGCAGTAATCGGAGTTTTTCTCGTACTCCCGGCTGTAGCGGTGACGCTCCGGGACCCGCGCCACGCAGGCTTCGGTGGCCCGGATGGAGATGTCGGGGATCCCCGGGTTCTTCATCTGGGGCGCCACCACGCGCAGCGGCCCGCTCCCCACCAGCCTCCCTTCGGCGGAGATGGAAGCGGCGGGGTAAGGCTCCCCGTTGACGGTGAAGGAAAGCAGGATGTCGGCGTCGGGCAGCGGCACCCCCGCCCTGAGCCCCCGGGCGCCGTATCGGACCCAGCCGCATTCCCCCAGGGTCGCCTCGTCCAGCCCCAGGACCGGGGCCGCCTGGGGATATTTCTTCCGCAGCTGCTCGATGGAAAAGGTCGTGGTGTACCCGTCCAGGCTGATGACGTCGACGCTCGACGCCCCCTTTCGCATCCCGGCGGCCTCCAGCACGTCGATGAGGCGGAAGCCGCCGAGGTCCGAATAGCTGTCGCCGTCCCTGGACTTGCTCACGTTGACGAACAGGGCCTGCTCGAGCACCGGGACGTCGCGCTTTTTCAGCTCGTCCAGGGAGAGGATCACGTGCGGGGCCGGGGGGAGGTCGGGCCGGCTCGCGGCGTCCCCGGGATGGGTCGCCGCCCGGATCTCGTCGGCATTGGAAAACCCGTCCCGGTCGGAATCGCGCGCGGCGATCGCCCCGAACGCCCCGGCGGCGCGCCCCGCCTCGAGGTAGTCCCTCCCGTAGGGGTTCAGGGTATCCCCTTTCCTGCGGCCGTAATCGGTCACCCGGTGGCAGGAATCACAGCTGCTGAGCACCACGGCGCCCTCCTTCGCCCCGGGGGGCGGGGCCGAAATGCGGCTGTGGCAGGCGTCGCAGGTGTCCATCCGGGTCCCCTCGAGGTGCGGATGCGCGCCGACGAAGATTTCCGAGTCCTGTTCCTGGTGGGTCCGGTAGGCGGCCGTTCCGGCGCCGGCCACGAGGAGGAACGCCGCGCCCAGCGCGGCCGTTGCGGGTTTGATTTTGCGGAGGAAATGCATGCTCTCGTCTCCCGGTAGCGGCCCTCGGGCCGGTAATGTCTGCGCGCCCATGCGCGAAAAGATCTTACCTAAAGCTACCTTTACTTACAACTATGGAGACGAGAGGACAAATAGTACCGCAAAATGCTATTTAACCTGGATCACGGCCCGCTCCGCGGCGACGGGGAGGATGGGGACCTCGCCGATCTTCACCAGGTCGGCCACCGATTGCGGAAGCCTGCGGTAGTTGAGGGCGCCGGTGATCGTGAGTTCCCCCCGGGCGATATCCGCCGGGATCTCCCAGCGGTAGCGCTCCACGACCGCCTCGAGCGGCCTGAGGCGGTTGTCGAAAACGCCGGTGTCGGCCGCGTACCACTGCGCGACGGTCTCCTCCCCCAGCGGGTTGAGGAACACCTTCCGGAACAGGCGGTCCCCTTCGGGAAGCGCATCCCGCGGGACCCCCTTGAAGTCGGCGATCCCCATCATCCGGCCGAGGTCATGCCAGGCGGGCCGGTTGGTGGTCACGCTGTAGCTCTTCCCGGCCGGATCTCCCGCGGCCGGGGACGCCGGGATATGGTAGGTCTTCCCCGCCGCATCGCGCGCTTCCATCCTGAGCCAGAGCTGCCGCTCCTCCGTCGATCCCGTGGGGATGCGGTGGCCGGCGCGGTGGTTGCTGATCACGACCGAAATGTCGAGCGTCCGGCCCGCGGCCGTCTCCCCCGTCGCCGGGTAGAGGTACAGGGTCGCCGCCCCGCGGAGCATGGCGGGGGAGTAGGCGCCCTGGAACAGGTGCTGCGCCACGTCGGGCCGTTCCTTCCCCATGACGGCCGCCTTCCCCGCCGCCGCCGGAACGTGGCAGCGGAGGCACGTAATCCCCGCCTCCCGGTAGGGGCTGAGGCTCCACTCCCGGTAGGTCTCCTTGACCGGGGCCCCGTAAGGACTGCTTTCGTCGTGGCAGGTTCCGCACAGCTCGGCCCCCTTGAAGAGGGGGGAGTAGGCGGCTTCGTGCCCCATGGGGGCGGCGTCCCTGCGCGAACCGTGTTTGACCTTGCCCGGGCTGACGACGTAGTTCCCGTTGATTGGGGCCTCGCCGTCAAAGCCCGTCATGGCGTGGCACATGTCGCAGGAAACCCCGTCGGCCTTCGGATCGGCTTTCCCCGCTTCGGGCGGCGGCACGTCCCCCGCCAGAAAGGCCTGGGGCGCATGGCACTGGATGCATCCGGCTTCCACCGGGGCCACCCTGGGCTCGATCCGGGTGTGGGGGAGCGCCAGCCGGAAATACTCCGCCTGGTCCCAGGGGAGGGCCTGCGACCGGGCCATGGCCGATCTTTCGTACTGGAGCGCGATCTCCTTGTGGCAGACGGCGCAGCGCTCGGACGGCTCGAAGGCGTCGTAGGGGTGATCCCCCATCTTCGCCCCTGCGCCCGGCTGCCCGGCATCCCCCCGCTGCCACCCCGCGAGCAGCAGCAGCGCCGCGGCCACGGACAGCAACAGCCCCGTTCTTCCCCTCTTTCTCCCCATGGCCCGCACCTCCCCTGGCCCGGCCGTTCCGGCGGGTCCCGCCGGAACGGCCGGGGCGACGGCGACTGCACCAACGGCCCGCCTAGTGATCCGTGAACGGATCCCAGACTTTCCATACGTTGCCGACCAGCTCGGGCGCCGGCTTGAGCGTCTTCTTCCCCGGTTCCCAGCCCGCCGGGCACGCCTCGGTCCCCTTGGCGGCGCGCACGTACTGGTAGGCCTGGATCTGGCGGACGGTCTCATTGAATTTGCGTCCGACCGGGGGGGTCAGCACTTCCATCGCCTGAATGACGCCGTCGGGATCGATGATGAAGCGGCCCCGGTAATCGACGCCGTCCTCCGCATCGTAGACGCCGTACAGGGACCCGATATTCCCTCCCCCGTCCGAAGCCATGTAGAAGGGGATGTCCTTCTTGGCCATCTTGGACAGTTCCTGGTCGTTCCAGACCTTGTGCACGAACTGGCTGTCCACGCTCATGGAGATGACTTCAACGCCCAGCTTGGCAATCTCGTCGTACTTGGCAGCGACCGCTGACACTTCGGTCGCTCAAACGAAGGTGAAATCCCCGGGATAGAAACAGAGCAACACCCACTTGCCCTGGAAATCGGACAATTTCACCGTGGTGAATCCGCCCTTGTGATAGGCCGGCGCCTCGAACTCGGGCGCCTTGGTTCCTACTTTCACCGATGACATATCTGTTCTCCTCTCGATCAGGTTTGTGCCCGTTCCATCGCTTTTCACGCACCTGATTGTACCCCAACCGCGCGTCCCGTTGCCAGCGGTTACGGCCGCACTCCTGTCATCGCGCGCCCCCTTTGAGTTATAATAGGGATCCTTCGAAGACCACCAGGACCGTCACGACCGTGCAAAGGAGGGGGCATGCCCGGACAACCGCCCGCAAGCTGCGAATTCGACAGCGACAAGCTTCTGGTCCAGGTGGACCTCACGATTTCCGGGGGGGTGGAGGCCATCGCCCCCGTCCTCGAAAAGATCATGGCCATCGTCAAGGGGATGGGATGCGCCAGGGACCGGGAGTTCGAAGTGGAACTGGCCCTGGGCGAAGCCCTCGCCAACGCCATCCGGCACGGCATCGCCCGCGCCCCCGGGGGGAAGGTCCAGTGTTCGGTCGCCTGCGACCGCGAGCGGGGCATGCTCATAGTCGTCCGGGACCCGGGCCCCGGGTTCGACCCCGCCTCCATCCCGAGTCCCGTGACGGGGCAGAATCTCTTCTCGACCGGGGGACGCGGCATCTTCCTCATCAACCGGCTGGTGGACGAGGTCCGCTTCGAAAAGGGGGGGACCGAAATCCGGATGAAGGTGACTCCCCCCCGCTGACGCGCTCCGGGGGCGCTCCCCCGAGGCGCCGCCCGACAAATCCGGTTGCCGTCGCGGCGCGGCTGTGCGATGGTGTTCCCTGCGGCGAAGGGAACCGGCCATGGAATGGACGACGCTTCGGGATTTCGGGATCGCGCTTCTGATCGGGGCCCTGGTGGGCGCCGAGCGGGAGAACCACAAGCGCGCGGAGGACCCTTCCGGCAACAGCGGCCTGAGGACCTTCATCCTGCTCGCCATGGCGGGGGCGGTTTCCGCCTGGATCGGCGCCCGCACGGGCACCCCGTGGATTTTCGTCGCCACCCTGGCCGTAGCGGGCGCGGGCCAGATCGGCAGCTACGTGACCCACGGCCGGCGGAGGCCGGAATCGAACGGCTGGACCACCGAGGCAGCGGCGCTCTGCGTCTGCCTGCTCGGCGGGATGACGATGCTGGGATACCCAGAACTGGCCGTGGGGCTCGGCATCGTCACCACGGCCATCCTGGCTTACAAGGACCCGATGCACGGCTGGGTCACCCGGCTGGGGCGGGACGATATCTACGCCGGGCTGAGGCTCCTCTTCGCCTCGTTCATCGTGCTCCCGCTCCTCCCCGACCGGACGGTGGACCCCTGGGACGCCCTCAACCCCTACAAACTCTGGCTCCTGGTCATCCTGATCTCCACCCTCTCCCTGGTCGGTTATGTCGCCACCCGCTGGCTGGGACCGGGACGGGGCACCGCGCTGACCGGGCTGACGGGGGGAGTGGTGTCCTCCACCGCCGTCACCCTCTCCTTCGCCCGGGGCGAGAGGGATTCGGGGCGGGCCGACTCGGGGGACCTTTTCGCCCTGGGGATCCTGATCGCCTGGGGGGTGATGTTCCCGCGGGTGCTGGTGGAAGTGGCGGTGGTGTACCCCCCGCTCCTCGCCGGGCTGGCGCCCCCCTTCATAGCCATGGGCCTGGCTTCGTTCGGGGCGGCCGCCTTCTTCCATCGCCGCAGCCTCCGCGCCCGGACCGGGGGCCACGGGACCACCCGGGAAGTCCCGCTGAAAAACCCCTTCAGCCTCACCCGCGCCGTCAGTTTCGGCCTGGTTTTCGCCCTGGTGCTCGTGACCGTCAGCATCGTCCGGGATCGCTTCAGCGCGGGCGGGCTCTACCTGGTCTCGTTTCTGGCCGGCCTGACCGACGTGGACGCCATCACCCTCTCCATGGCCGGCTTCGCCCGGACCGGGGGGGGGCTGGAAACGGCCGCGGGCGCCATCACCCTGGCCGCCCTGGCCAACACCTTCGTCAAATGCGCCTTCGTCCTCCTCTTCAGCAGCAGGGCGCTCAAGAGGAGGGTGCTTCCGGCGACGCTCGTCATCGCGGTTGCGGGCGCCGCCGCGCTCTGGCTGGCCTGACCCCGCAGGTGCCGTCCCCCTACCAGTGCGGCTGGTTGCCCATCCTGCGCCCCATGACCTCCTGCGTGTCCATCACCACCACGAACGCTTTCGGGTCGACGCCGGTGATCGCCTTCTTGATCTGGGGAAGGTCCCTGAAGGAGATGACGGTATAGAGGACGTGCTGCGCCTCCCCGCTGTACGCCCCTTTCCCTTCAAGGATGGTCACGCCGCGCCGGTCCTTTTTCAGGATCTCCCGCGAGATCTCGGGCCAGTGCTCGGAGACGATCAGCATGGTCTTCCTCTTGCTGAGCCCCATGACGACGAGGTTCATCATCTGCGCGCTCACGTAGATGAACAGGAGCGTGTACAGCGCCATGTCCAGGGAAAAGATCAGCGCGGCCCCGAGGAGCAGGCCGGCGTTGAAGAGAAGCGAGGTGGTCCCGACCTTGACCGAAAACTTCTTGTTGAGGATGACGGCCAGAATGTCCACGCCCCCGGCGGACCCGATCGACCGGAGGATGAGGCCGCTTCCGCAGCCGTTGATGATTCCCGCGAGCATGCCCGCCAGGATCGGGTCCGAGACCGGGACCGGCACGCGCACGAAATGGAGCGCGGCGGAAAGGATCGTCATCCCCAGGATGCTGTAGAGGAAAAAACGCCGGCCGACGAACTTCCATCCGACGAGGAAAAGCGGGATGTTGAGCAGAAAATAGACGAGGCCCAGGGGGAGGGCGTCGCTCACGAGGTGGATGAGGAGCGTGACCCCGGTGAACCCCGCGCTGAGGAACCCCTGCGGGAGCAGGATGCCGTTCACCGCCGCCGCGCACAGGGCGCTCCCCACGAGGATCAGTACGATATTCCAGGCCAGGGTCTTCACCGCCCCTCCAATTTCCGGCCCCCGCGGGGCCTATTCGCTCTTGAGCGACCGTTCCATCAGTTCGCCGATAGCCTCCCTCGGGCCGATCGCGCCGCGCAGGAGGCGCCCGACCATCGTCGCTATCGGCATGTCCACCCCGAGGCGCCGGGAGAGCTCGAGCACGGCTTCGGTGGTCTTCACCCCCTCGGCCACCTCGCGCATCGGTCCCAGGATGTCGCCGAGGGTCCGCCCCTTCCCCAGTTCGACCCCCACCCCGCGGTTCCGGCTCTGCGCCCCGGTACAGGTGAGCACGAGGTCCCCCATCCCTGCCAGCCCGGCCAGGGTCTCCTGCTTCCCGCCGCAGGCCGCGGCCAGGCGGGAAATTTCGGCCAGCCCCCGCGTGACGAGGGCGGCCATGGGGTTATGCCCCAGCCCCAGCCCCTCGATGACGCCCGCGGCGATGGCGATGACGTTCTTGACCGCGCCCCCCAGTTCCACCCCCACCACGTCCTCGGAAGCGTACAGGCGCAGCGTCCGGGAGGAAAACTCCCGCTGGATCCGCTCCGCGACCTCCGGGCAGCCGGAGGCCGCCACGAGCGCCGTAGGCTCCCCGCGCGCCACCTCGCGAGCGAAGCTCGGTCCCGACAGGACCGCGATCCGGGGAGTGAAGCGGGAGCGGAGAACCTCCCCGATGACCTCGCTCATGCGCATCAGCGTCGCCTGTTCCAGCCCCTTGGTGGCGCTCACGAGCACCTGGCCCGCCCCCAGGAGCGGGAGCATGCGTTCGTACAGGGCGCGGCAGACGTGCGACGGCATCACCGTCAGCACGATCCCCGCCGGCCCGATCGCCTCCTCGAGGCTCGAGGTGGCCCGGACGGCGGCGGGCAGGACGACATCGGGCAGAAAGAGCCGGTTCCGCCCCTCCTCCCTTATGGAGGCGACCACCTCCTCCTCGCGCGCCCAGAGCCGGACGCCGTGCCCCATGTCCGCCAGCGCACCCGCGAGCGCCGTCCCCCAGCTCCCCGCCCCGATGACGGCGACCTCTGCCATGACCCCTCCTCCCGTGGTCAAAATAGCACACCGGCGCGAGGGCTTGGGGAAGAAGTCCCATAATTTTCGGCCCGGCGGGCGATTGGGAATTCCCAAACCCGCCGGTTGCCGTCATAATGTCCCCATGCTGAAGCGACAGAAAACAGGGTCCGTGCTTTGCCCCTCGTGCGGCAAACTGGTCGGGGTGAAGGACGAGGTCTGCTACAACTGCGGCCGGCGCAACCCCGGGATGTGGGGCTTCGCCGGGGTGTTGCGCCGTGCGGGGGGCAGCCTCGGGTTCGTCCCCGTGGTCCTGTACGGCTGCGCGCTGCTGTACGCGGCCACCCTCTTCATGGACCCGCAGGGGATCCGGATGTCGGGGCTCTCCATCCTCTCCCCGAGCACGCGGAGCCTGGCCGCCTTCGGCGCCAGCGGCGCCATCCCCGTGTTCGGCTACGACCGCTGGTGGACCGTCCTGTCCGCCGCCTGGCTTCACGGCGGGCTGCTGCACATCGCGTTCAACCTGCTCTGGATACGCCAGCTGGCCCCGGCGGCGGCCGAGCTGTACGGGGCCTCCCGCGCGGCCATCATTTACACGGTCGCCTCCATCGCCGGGTTCCTGCTGAGCAGCCTCTGGGGCATCCCGCTGACGGTGGGGGCCTCCGCCCCCATCTTCGGGCTGCTGGGGGCGCTGGTGGCCTACGGCCGGCGCACCGGGAGCCGCCAGGTCGGCAGCCAGGCGCTGACCTACGCCGCGATCCTTTTTGTTTTCGGGTTCCTGATGCCCAACATCGACAACTTCGCCCACCTGGGGGGGTTCGTGGGGGGATTCCTCGCGGGCCGGGTGCTCAACCCCCTCCTCCCCGAGCGGGTGGCGCACACGATCGCGGCCCTCGTCTGCCTGGGGCTGACGGCCCTCTCCATCGTCGCTTCGGTGGCCACTTCGGGGATTTTCTTCGCGCGGTGATCAGCCGCCGATACGGATCATCTCGATCTTCCGGCGCGACCCCGGCTCGTAATCACCCGCTTTCATCGCCTCCAGGCGCTCTTCGGAGTAACGGTCGGTCCTCGATTCCCAGGCGGACCGGATGGTCTGCAGGATTTCCCCGTCCCCGGCGCCGCCGCGCAGAAGGCGCTTGAGATCGAGACTCCGGTCGGAAAAGAGGCAGAGGACGAGCTTGCCGTCGGCCGTCAGGCGCGCGCGCGTGCAGCCGGCGCAGAAGGGCTCGGTCACCGAGGCGATGACGCCGATGTTGCCCTTCCGGTCGGCATACGCGTAATTGACCGCGGGCGCGCTCGGGTCGGTTCGCCCGGCCTCCTCGAGGGGATACCGCGCGTGGATGAGATCCAGGATCTCCCCCTTGGGTATCATGTTCTCCGATACCCAGTGGTTGGAGTTCCCCACATCCATGAACTCGATGAACCGGAGCCAGAACCCGTTCTGCCGCGCGAACTCGACCAGGGGGAGGATGTCGTCGTCGTTGACGCCGCGCTGGATCACGGAATTGATCTTGATCGGATCGAAGCCCAGGAACCGGGCGGTCAGCAGCCCCTCCAGGACGCCGGCCAGGTCGTCGCGCCGGGTCAGGGCACGGAATTTCGCGGGACTCAGGGTGTCGAGGCTCGCGTTGATCCGCCCGAGGCCCGCGCGGAGCAGCCCCGCCGCGTGCTCTTTCAGGTGCGAGGCATTGGTCGTCAGGGAAAGGTCCCTGAGCCCTCCCAGGCCGGCGAGGGCGGAAACCAGGGTATCCAGCCCGTGCCGCAACAGGGGCTCCCCCCCGGTGAGCCGGATCTCCTCGACCCCCGACCGCAAAAACAGCCCGGCCAGGCGCGTGATCTCCTCGAAGGTGAGGATCTCCCTCCGGTCGATCCACTCGTACTGCTCGAGCGGCATGCAGTATGCGCACCGGAAGTTGCACCGGTCGGTGACCGATATCCTCAGGTCCCTCAGTTCCCGACCGAGAGTGTCCTTGATGCTGACCCGATCGACATCCATTGGTTCCAGCTCCGAAGCGATTCCGGCCGCTCCCTGCCCCCCTCCCATGATAGCACGGGCGGCCTTTCAGTATCGCACCTCGGGCGGCTCAAGGCAACCGGGAGCGGAAAGGGGGCACTCCGGCCCTCGCCGGGCCGGGCCGGTTGAGGTATGATGCCTCCCCTATGAAGAAGTACCGCGGATACCTCCGGGAAACGCGCCGGCCCGTCTACTCGGCCGCCCTGGTTTTCCCCTTCCTGCTGGTGTACCACGCGGGGACGCTGCTCGTCGGCGGCACGCACATCAACGGCGCCGACGCGCTGATCATCCGCCTCCTCGGCGCGCTCGGGGTCTTTTCGGTCTACGCCTCCGCCCTGGTCCTGGCCGCGGCGCTGGCCGCCTGGCAATGGCGCACCCGCGCGCCCGGCAGGATCCGCGCCCGCCTGCTGGCGCTCAGCCTGCTGGAAAGCGCTTTTTTCGCCCTCGTGCTCCTGGCCGCCTTCGGCTGGCTGGGCCCGCGCCTCCCCCTGGCCCTCTCCGATCCGGCGCCCGTCCTCCGCGACTTCATCCTCTACTGCGGGGCCGGGGTGTACGAGGAGTTCCTCTTCCGGTGGCTCCTCCTCGGTTTCCTCCTCTGGCTGTTCCGCAGGATCCTGCCCGGCGGCCATGCCGCGGCGACGGCGGGCGCCGTCCTCTCCGCGGCGTTGATCTTCGCCGCCTTCCACTACATCGGCCCCGGCGGGGACCCTTTCTCCCCGGGAAGTTTTGCCCTGCGGGCGGCCGGCGGGTTGTATTTCGGCCTGATTTTCATCGCGCGGGGATTCGGGCTGGCCGCGGCGTCCCACGCCCTGTACGATATCTTTCTCGGGCTGGCCGCACGCTGAGCCCCGGGAGCGCCCAAGAGGTCCTATGATCCAGAGAATCGAATACGTCATCTTCGACAACGACGGGCTCCTGCTCGACACCGAGCCCTTTTATACCCGCGCCCACGGGGCGGTCGCCGCCCGTTTCGGCAAGGTGTTCGACTGGACGGTGAAATCCCGGATGATCGGGCTGCGGGCCGAGGATTCGGCCCGGGTGGTGATCGAGGGCCTCGGGCTCCCCCTCTCGGTCCCCGAATACCTCGAGGCGCGCCAGGGGATGCTGGACGAGCTCTTCCCCCAGACCGAGCCGATGCCCGGGGCGGTGCGCCTCAGCCGCCACCTCCACCGGCACGGGATCCCCATGGCGGTGGCCACGAGCTCCGATCGCCGCCATTTCGAGCTGAAAATCACCCGGCACCGGGAGTGGTTCCGCATCTTCTCCTCGGTGGTCACCGGGGACGACCCGGCCGTCGGCCGGGGCAAGCCCGCGCCCGACATTTTTCTGCTGGCGGCCCGGACGGTCGGCGCCGACCCGGGCCGCTGCCTGGTGTTCGAGGATTCCCCCGCGGGGGTCGCCGCCGCGCTCGCCGCGGGGATGTACGTCGTCGCGGTCCCCGACCCGCACCTGGACGAGGCCGCCTGCGACGGGGCGCACCAGGTCCTCCGCAGCCTGGAGGAGGTGAACCTTCCCGCCTGGGGGCTCCCCCCTTTTCCCGAGGAGGCATGATGAAAAGTCACCGCAAGGTGCTCGAGGTCCTCATCCCGGGCCGCATGGAGTTCCTCAACATCACCCCCGAGGTGCGGGCCGCCCTCCGGGAGAGCGGCATCCGGGAGGGCCTCGTCCTCGTCAACGCCATGCATATCACCGCAAGCGTCTTCATCAACGACGACGAGCCCGGCCTGCACGAGGACTACGCCCGCTGGCTGGAGCGGTTGGCCCC
The DNA here is from genome assembly GCA_012729555.1 of Acidobacteriota bacterium. Classification (NCBI taxonomy): domain Bacteria; kingdom Pseudomonadati; phylum Acidobacteriota; species Acidobacteriota bacterium. The sequence goes on along the minus strand of JAAYCX010000011.1, from coordinate 119,615 downwards.
CTTCGACGCGGGGACCGAACGGTACCGCCACAACCTCACCGGCGAAATCAACGGCGACGCCCATCACAAGCGGCAGGTCATGGGGCGCGAGGTGGTCGTGGCCGTTACGGGCGGGGCGCTCGACTTCGGGCCCTGGGAGCAGATCTTCTACGGCGAGTTCGACGGCGGGCGCAAAAAGCGGATCCTGATCAAGATCATCGGGGAATGAAACGCCGTCAGAGGAGCTGCGCGATGCGGGCCGCGGCGATATCCGCCCCGCCCCCCGTCAGCCGCTCCGCCGGTTCCGGCCTCCGCTCGAGCCGGTCGAGGAAGGGGCGCAGGTTCCCGCGGTAGAGCTCCGCGGCGGGGATGTGGACGTTCCGGAGGTAGCGGCCGACGGCCTCCTCGAGGACGGGGTATTCCCGGAAATCGCTCCGTTCGGCGTACACCAACGGCTTGCGGTTGACGACGCAGTCGGACAGGATACCGAAGCCGGGCTTGGAGACCACCGCATCGACGGAGGCGACCACGTCGGAAAAAGGGACGCGCTCCCGTTCCAGGGCATGGAGGTTGGGCGACTCCCACCGGAGCGGAAGGACGGTGAAGAAGGCGCAGTCTTCTATCTCCCCGACGCGCGCCAGGGCCTCGGCCCCCCACTCGAGCGTCGTGAAGGAGAGGAGGACCCACTTCCTGCCCGGGTCGCACCCCGTGATCCGCGCGATCTCCTTTCGCCGCGAGCGGCCTGCGGCGGCGACCAGGGGGATGTCCTCCCTGCGGGGGAAGGATTCCATCGCGGGGGAAAACGGGAGGCGCAGGAGCAGTCCCGTCCGGGCGTACCCTTCCCGGAAGGCCTCCACGACCTCCCCCCAGCGCGGGTCGCGAGCGCACAGGCCCTCATAGATCCAGTCCCAGGAAAAGTTCCCGACGGCCAGGCTGGGGATTCCCAAACCGGCCGCCGCCTCGATGGGGATCGCCGGGATGTCGGCCACCACGACGCCGATGCCCTGCCTGCCGAGAAACTCGCGCTCCGCGTCGACGCTCTCCCTCCGCCGGGCGCAGACCCCCTCGGCCCGCAGCAGCGTGGCCTCGACGTCCACCCGGATCGAGTCGAGCTGGACCATCCCGACGTCGAACGATCCCGCGCGCAGGGTGTAAGCGCCGGGGCCGAGCTGGCTCCGCAGGAACGGTTCCCCGAGCCCGCTCACCACGTGCACCGCGGCGTCCGGCCGGATGCGGCGGAAGGCCCGGACGATGTCGCACGACCGGCGCCCGTGCCCGTAGCCGTGGGCCGTGATATAGAAAGCGACCGCCGGTTTCACTGCGCCGGGTGCGTCCCCAGCCACCGCTCGGCCCGCAGCGCCGCCATGCACCCGAAGCCGGCGGCGGTGACGGCCTGCCGGTAGTTGGGGTCGTGTACGTCGCCGGCCGCGAACACCCCGTCCACGCTGGTTTCCACGTCGTTGCGGGTGACGATGTATCCCTGCGGGTTCAGTTCCAGCGCGCCCCCGAGAAACCCGGTGGCCGGCTGGTGCCCGATCCCCATGAAGACGCCCGAGACCGGCACCGTGCGCTCCACGCCGCTCTTGACATCCTTCACGGTGACGGCTTCCAGGACCTCCGCCCCGTGGTAGGCGGTCAGCACGCTGTTCCAGAGGAAGGCGATCTTCGCTTCCCTCTCCGCCCGATCCTGCATGATCCGGCTCGCGCGCAGTTCATCCCGGCGGTGGACCACCGTCACCTTCGAGGCGTGGTGCGCCAGCGTCAGCGCCTCCTCCAGGGCCGTGTCCCCGCCCCCGACCACCATGACCTCCTGGTTGCGGAAGAACATCCCGTCGCATATCGCGCAGGCCGAAAGCCCGCGGCTGCGGTACCGGTCCTCGCCGGGCAGGTCGAGCCACCTGGCGCTCGCCCCGGTGGCGACGATCACGGTGCGCGCCTCCTCCCATCCCGAACGGGAGCGGACGCGGAGGGGGCCGCCGGAGCCGACCTCGGGAGGTCGGCCGAAATCCACCTCCTCGGCATCCTCCTCGCGCATCTCCACCCCGAAACGGAGCACCTGCTTTTTCATCGCTTCCATGAGGTCGGGGCCCTGGATCCCATCGGGGAAACCGGGAAAGTTCTCCACCTCGCTCGTGAACATGAGCTGCCCGCCCGGCATCTGCATCCCCCGGGGTTCGGAGGCGAACAGGAGCGGATCCAGCCCGGACCGCGCCGCGTAGATGGCCGCGGTGTATCCCGCGGGACCGGAGCCGATAATGATGACGTGTCTCATAAAACACCCTTGCCTGTTGTGGTTGAACAGTGATCGATTATAACAGACCGGCGGTGGAAGCCCAATCAGGTCACCACCGAGGGGCCCGTGAGGCCGAACCGCTCCTCGATCCGGAGCAGGCCGCGCGCGGCCCGGACCAGGGGCGCGAGGGTCGCTTCCAGCGGCAGCCCCCCCTCGGGCCGGACCCTTTCGAAATAGAGCCGCAGCGTCGCCCCCTCGGTCCCCGTTCCCGACAGCCGGCCCACGATGCGGGAACCCTCGTCGAGCAGGATCCGGATCCCCTGGTTGCGGCTGACGCTGCCGTCGACCGGGTCGGTGTAGCTGAAGTCATCGGCGTCCCGCACGGCCGCGTCCGCCAGCCGGGTCCCGGCGAGCGCGGGGACGCGCCCCCTCAGGTCGTCCATCATCCTCCCGGCCTCTGCGGCGTCCAGCCCCGCGTAGTCGTGGCGCTGGAAGTAGCTGCGCCCGAAGCGGCGCCAGTGGCCGGAAAGCGTCTCCCCGACCGAGGCGCGAGCGCCGGCGAGGATCGAGAGCCAGCAGAGGACGGCCCAGATCCCGTCCTTTTCGCGCACGTGGTCCGACCCCGTGCCGAAGCTCTCCTCCCCGCAGAGGGTGCACCGCCCCGAATCCATCAGGTTGCCGAAAAATTTCCACCCGGTCGGCGTTTCATGGCAGGGGACCCCCAGGGCCCGGGCCACGCGGTCCACCGCGGTGCTCGTAGGCATCGAGCGCGCCACCCCCCGCAGCCCGGAGCGGTAACCCGGGATGCACCCGGCCGCGCGCTCCGCGATGACGGCGAGCGAGTCGCCCGGGCTCACGAAAACCCCCCGGCCCAGGATCATGTTGCGGTCGCCGTCCCCGTCGCAGGCGGCGCCCATGTCCGGGGCGTCGGGCAGGGACATCCTCCTGAAGAGGTCCCCGGCGTGCCTCCGGTCGGGGTCGGGGTGCCCCCCGCCGAAGTCCTCGAGCGGCGTCCCGCGGATGACGGTGCCCTCGGGGGCTTCCAGCATCCCTTCCAGGATGGCCCGCCCGTACGGCCCGGTGACCCCGTGCATGGCGTCGAATACGAGCCGGAACCCGTTACGGAAGAACCCCCGGAGGGCATCGAAGTCGAATATCCCCCCGAGGACCGCGACGTAATCGGAGATCGGGTCGATGACGGCCACCTCCGCGTCCCCCAGCCCCAGGGTACGCTCCCGGTCGAGGTCGACCCCGGGAGCCTCGAGCGTGAGAAAGCGTTCGATGGCGCGCGTGTGCGCGTAGATCGCCTCGGTGACCCCCTCGGGCGCCGGGCCGCCGTTGCGGATGTTGTACTTGATCCCGAAATCGGCCTCGGCCCCCCCGGGGTTGTGGCTCGCCGTCAGGAGGATCCCCCCGAGCGCCCCCCGGCGGCGGATGACGGCCGACATCGCCGGCGTCGACAGCAGCCCGCCGCGCCCGACCAGGATGCGCCCGAAACCGTTGGCGGCGGCGATCTTCAGAATGCTCTGGATCGCGTCCCGGTTGTGGTAGCGCCCGTCGCCGCCCACGACCAGGGTCTCCCCGGAAAAGTCGGGCGTACCCTCCTCGCGCACCGAATCGAAGATGGACTGCACGAAATTCTCGACGTAGTGCGGCTGCATGAAGCGCCGTGTCTTCCTGCGCAGCCCCGAGGTGCCGGGGCGCTGGTCTTCAAAAGGGGTGGTCGGGACGATCCGGCTTTGGCATACCATGCCCCCATGATAACGCATTTCCGTGGAGCCCCCCCGAGTTTTTACGCCCGCAACCGATGCCGGATCCGCCGCCGCTGTGGTACTCTGGTCAGGCCACGATCACCATTTTACGAGGAGGGGGTACCATGAAAAAGGACGACTTTTACCAGTACGCGGTGGACGGCTACCGTCCGGTCGAAAACATGATGAAGATGGTCCCGGCGGACAAACTGGACTGGAAGCCGGGCGAAAGTTTCATGAGCCTCGGGCAGCTCATCCGCCACCTCGCCGACGGCATCGGCACCGAGCTCGAAATGCTGGTCCGCAACACCTGGCCGCAGCAGGCCGAAGGACAGGGGATGCCCTCCTGCAGCGCCCGGGACGCCCTCTCCATGCTGGAGCGGGACAAGGCCACCCTCCGCGCCCTGCTCGACGCGGTGACCGAAGAGGAATTCGCCGAGAAGGTGGTCTCCACCCCCTGGGGGGCCTCGGGGAAGCTGGAGAGAATGGCCTTCTTCTTCCAGGAGCACTTCACCAACCACAAGATGCAGCTGTTCACCTACCTCAAACTGCTCGGGCTCCCCGTCAACACCCAGACCCTCTACATGGGATAGGCCCGAACAGCCCGTTGCCGAGCGAACGAAAATGGACCGGTTGCCCAAACCCGCGAAACTGTTTTCCCCCCGGACGGTCGTCGCCATCCTCTGCGTCTGGCTTCTGGCCACCGCCTTCCAGCGCGACCCGGGCGAAGCCTGGGCCGAAAAAACCCTCGAGGCTCTCTCCCTGAGGGACAAGATCGCCCAGCTGGTGCAGATCCGGGTTCCGGGCACGTTCACCAACCGCCGCAGTCCCGAATTCCGGAAAATCGCATCGGACATCCGCGAGCACCACGTGGGCGGGCTGGTCCTGTTCGCCGGCGACATCTACGAATCGGCCGTCCTGCTCAACGAACTGCAGGGGCTTTCGCGGCTGCCGCTGCTGGTCGCCTCCGATTTCGAGCGCGGGGCGGCGTTCAGGATTTCGGACACGACCCCCTTCCCCTGGGCGATGGCGCTCGGCGCGGCGGGGGACGAGGGGCTGGCCCGGGAGCAGGGCCGGGTCACGGCCCGCGAGTCCCGGGCCCTGGGGGTTCACTGGATCTTCGCCCCCGTGGTGGACGTCAACAGCAACCCCGACAACCCCGTCATCAACATCCGGTCGTTCGGCGAGGACCCGGAAACGGTCGCCCGCCTGGGCGCCGCCTTCATCCGGGGGGCGCGCGAGGGGGGCGTGCTGACCACCGCAAAGCATTTTCCGGGGCATGGGGACACGGCCGTCGATTCGCACATCGGCCTGCCGGTGATCCGGGCGGACGCCCGCCGGCTGCACTCGCTGGAATTCGTCCCCTTCAAAAGCGCCATCGCCGCGGGGGTGGACTCCATCATGACGGCCCATGTCGCCGTCCCGGCGGTGACGGGAGATCCCGGGACCCCGGCCACCCTCTCCGGGAAGGTCCTCACCGACACCCTGCGGGGTGAACTGGGGTTCGAGGGTCTGGTCGTCACCGACGCCCTGGAAATGGCGGGGGTGACGGGGCACACCTGGGGCGGGCGGGCGGCCGTGGCCGCCATCGCGGCGGGAGCCGATGTCCTGCTCCTGCCCACCGACGCCCTCGTGGCCATCAACGAGGTCGAGCGCGCCGTCCGGCGCGGGGAGATTTCCGAAGCCCGCATCGACGGTTCGGTCCGCAGGATCCTCGAGGCCAAGAGCCGGATGCGGCTCCATCTCCACCGGCGGGTCGAAGTCCCCCCGATCGGCGAAGCCGTGGCCGCCCCGGAGAGCCTGGCCCTGGCCCAGGAAATCGCCGACCGCGCCGTCACCGTCGTCAGGGACGACGCACGGCTGCTGCCCCTCGACCCGCTCGAGGACAGGAAGATCTACAGCCTCGTGCTGACCCCCGAACTGGACTCCTCCCCCGCTTCCGTTTTCCAGGCCGAACTGCGCCGCCGTTTTCCCTCCGCGGCCACGGCGTGGGCCAACGCCCGGATCCCCGCCGAGCAGGAGGCGGCCATCCTGCGGAGCGCGGCGCGCGCGGATGTCGTCCTCTGCTCCATCGTCGTCCGGCTGGCGTCGGGCAAGCCCGCCCGCTCGGTGCCCGCCGTGCAGCGCCGGCTCCTGGCGCAGCTGGCCGCCTCCCCCCGGCCCGTGATCTGGATCGCGCTGGGCAACCCCTACGTGCTCGAACTGGCGCCCCCTTCGGCGACGTCCCTGTGCACCTTCAGCTATTCCGATTCCTCGCAGATCGCCGCCGCGCGGGCGCTTGCGGGCGCCGTCCGCGTCGCGGGGAGGATGCCCGTTACGATCCCGGGGCAGGCCGATGCCGGCTCCGGGGTCGAGATCCCGAAGCTCGAGATGGTGCTCGAACGGGCCGATACGGCGTCGACGGGGTTCCCCCCGGGCGCCTTCGACCCCACCCGGAGCCTGCTCCGGGGCCTGACCGGGTCCGGGGTGCTGCCCGGCGTCGAACTGGTCGTCGGGCTCGGGGGGAGGATCGTGCTGGAGGCGTCGATGGGAAGGACGGGGTCGGCGCCCGACGCGCCGGCCGTCGGGCCGGATACGATCTTCGACCTGGACGCCCTGTCCGGCCCGGTGGCGGCCACCATGGCGGCGGTGCCGGCGATGGAGGACAGGGGGTTCGACCTCCGCTCCGCCGTCGCCGATTACGTCCCCGAAGCCGGGGATACGGCGCCCGGGAAGGGGGAGATCCGGGACCTCTTCGGCTCCCTCGGCGGCCCCGAAACCGCCGGCGCGGAACTCTTCGCGGAGGCGGTCTCCCGCTCCCTGGGCGTCCCCTGGAGCCGCTTCGCCGCCGAAAACCTCCTCGCGCCCCTCGGGATGAAGCACACCTCCCCCGTCCCACCGCCCCCCCTCCAGGGAAGGCGCCCCCCCCTGCCGCTCGACCTGTACAGCACCGCGGGCGACCTGGCGACCTGGGCCCAGATGCTGCTCAACCGCGGACTGTACGCCCATCGCCGTTACGCCCATGCGGCCACGATCGCGACGCTTACCGGATCGCGGGGCCCCTGGTCGAAACCCTCCGCGGCGGACTGGACCGCGGCCCTGGGGCGCACGGCCTTCGGGCACAACGCGCCGAACGGCTCCTTTTTCTGGGCCGACCCTTCACGCGGGGCGTTCGCCATCCTGCTCGCCAACGGGCGGAAGGGGGAAGCGGCGGTGCTCGAGGCCCAGGGGGCGATCGGCGCGGCGGTCCTCGCGGCGCTCCCGGATTGACGCCCGGCGCCTTCGTCATGGAAACGCCGTCGGAACCGCTCCCCATCGACCCCCGCCTCCCGGACATCGCTGCGGCCCTCGCGTCCGCGGGGGCCCTGGTGCTGACGGCGCCCCCGGGGGCGGGAAAAACGACGCGGATCCCGCCTTTCCTCTACCGGGAAGGGTTCGCCGCCGCGGGCGAAATCCTGGTCCTGGAGCCGCGCCGGCTGGCGGCCCGCATGGGAGCGCTGCGGGTCGCCCGGGAACTCGGGGAAAAGCCGGGGGAAACCGCGGGCTACGCGATCCGGTTCGAGACCGTCGGCGGCCCGCGCACCAGGATCCGCTTCCTGACCGAGGCGATCCTGGTGCGGCGCATGACGGAGGATCGCGGCCTCGAGGGGGTTTCGCTCGTCATCCTGGACGAGTTCCACGAGAGGAGCCTCGCGACCGACCTCGCGCTCGCCTTTCTCCGCCGGCTGAGGCGGCGCGCCGGGCGCCCGAAGATCCTCGTCATGTCGGCGACCATGGACCCCCGACCGGTCGCGGAGTTTCTGGACGGCGCCCCCGTCATTTCGCTCGCGGAGACGCGCTACGACCTCGACATCGCCTACGATGAGACGATCGACCGCCGGCCGCTCGAGGAGAGGGTGGCCGGCGCGGTCCTGGGCCTCTTCCGCTCCGGCCTGGAGGGCGACATCCTGGTCTTCCTCCCCGGCGCCGCCGAAATCCGCCGCGCCGGGGAGGCGCTCCGCCCGGCCGCCGGCCGCCTCGGATTCCGGATCCAGCCCCTGCACGGGGACCTCCCGGCAGGGGAGCAGACACGGGCGCTCCAGCCGGGGGAGGGACCCAGGGTGATTCTGTCCACCAACGTGGCCGAGACATCGATCACCATTCCCGGCATCGGCGCCGTCGTCGACAGCGGGCTCGCCCGTGTCTCCACCCATTCCGCCTGGAGCGGCCGGCCCAGGCTCGCCACCGCCAGGATCGGCAAATTCAGCGCCGCGCAGCGCGCGGGACGCGCGGGACGGACGCGCTCCGGACGGGTCCGCCGCCTTTATACCCGGCACGATTGGAGTACGCGCCCCGATGCGGACCCCCCCGAAATAAGCCGCGCCGATCTCTCGGAAACCCTCCTCGTGCTCCATGGCTCCGGGGTCCGCGACACCGGCGCCTTCCCCTGGCTGGAGCCCCCGCCCCCGGCGGCGCTCGAGGCCGCGCGCACGCTCCTCGGCCGGCTGGGTGCGATCGACGCGGCCGGCCGCATCACCGCCGACGGGCGGCGGATGCTCCGGTTCCCGGTCCACCCCAGGATTGCCCGGATGATGGTGGAGGGGGAAGCGCAGGGGGTGGCCGAAGACGCGGCGCTGCTCGCCGCCCTCCTCGGGGAAAGGGACATCCGCCTCGACGCCCGCGCCCGCTTCGGCGCCCCGGGCGCGGCGCGCAGGGGCGCCGCCTCGGGCCTGTCCGACCTCCTGGACCTGGCGGACCTGTTCCGCGAGGCGGAGTCGGCCCGTTTTGACCCGGAACGGATCCGGGCGCTCGACCTGGACCCGCGCGCCGTCGGCGCCGTCCGGCTCTCCCACCGGCAGCTCGCGAGGATCTCTTCCCTCGCCCCGGCGCCCCCCCGCCCTCCTCTCACCCCCGGCGAGCGGGAGGAGGCGCTTCTGGTCGCCCTGCTCCGCGCCTTTCCCGACCGGGTGGCCCGGCGGCGGCGCCCCCACTCGCACGAACTCCTGCTGGCCTCGGGAGGAGGGGCGCGGCTGTCGGACCGGAGCGTGGTGCGCGAGCGGCCGTTCCTGGTCGCGGTGGATATCGAGGACCGCCCCGACCCCTCCGCCCCCGCAGCGGCGCTCCCCATCGTCCGGCTGGCCTCCTCCGTCGAGATCGAATGGCTGGCCGCGCTCTTCCCCGATGCGCTGGTCGATAAGACCGAACGGGTGTGGAACGCCGCCGCGGGGAGGGTGGACGAGGTCCGGAGAACGATGTACGAGCGGATCGCCCTCGAGGAGTCGATCCGGCCCGCCCCCCCGTCGGAGGAGGCTTCGCGCCTGCTCGCCACGGCCGCCGCGGATCGCGGCATCGGGCTCTTTCCCGATCACGCCTCGGTCCCCGGGCTCGAGGTCCGCGCGGCGCTCCTGGCCCGCCACTTCCCCGACAGCGGGTTCCCCCCGCTCGGCGCCGAAGCCGTCGCCGCCGCCGTAGAGCGCCTCTGCCGCGACCGCCGCAGCCTCGCCGAACTCGCCTCCGCCAGCCTCGTCGCCGCGCTCGTCGAGCCGCTCTCCGGACGCCAACGCGCCCTGCTCGAGCGGGAAACGCCCGAACGGATCGGGCTCGCGCGGGGGCGCTCGGCGCGGATTCATTACGAACCGGGGCGCCCCCCCTGGATCGCATCGCGCATTCAGGATTTCTTCGGCATGACGGCGGCGCCGGCGATCTGCGCCGGGCGGGAGGCCCTGACGGTGCACCTGCTGGCCCCAAGCGGGCGGGCGGTCCAGGTCACGCAGGACCTGGCCGGTTTCTGGAAAAACCACTATCCCGCCATCCGCCGGGAACTGGGCCGGCGCTACCCGAAACACCCCTGGCCGGAACGGCCCGCGTGATGCGGACTAGAGCGGCCGGACGTCGGCAGCGTTTATGTCGACGGCGACGGCCTGGCGGATCAGGTCCACCTGGAGCACGAACCGGAGGCGCCCCCGCTTCTCGACCAGGATGCCGACGACGCCCTCGAGCGGACCGGCCGTGACTTCCACCCGCGTCCCCACCCTCACGTAGGGGTAGGGGTCGGCGGCGACGCTGGCCTCCAGGAAACGGCGGACGGCGACGATCTGCTGGTCGGGAACCGGCTCGGCGCGCCCCTCGAACCCCACGAAACGCACCGCGCCCGGGAGCTTCAGGACGCGGTGGCGGTTCTCCGGGGTGTCGGCGTGGCGGACGAACAGGTAGCCCGGAAAAAGGGGGAGCCAGACCTTTTTCCTGCGGTCCTTCCACCGGCTGAGGACTTCGCGCATCGGCAGAAAGACCTCGATCCCCCGCTCCGCCAGGGCGGCCAGCATCTTCTTTTCGAAACGGCTCCGGGTATAAAGGGCGTACCAGCGGGGCGCCGGCACGGCATCCCCCCCGGGCGGCGCGGGCGGGGTGCCGGATAACGGGTCATGCGGTTCGGCCATGGCTCTGGAACGTCACCCTTCCTGAAACGATGAGGGCCTCCCGGGGGAGAACGGGTTGAATATAGCCGCCGGGCCGGGGCGTGTCAACCGGCCCCTCCGGGGCGCACCCCGGTCCGGACAAATGCGCCCGCACTCTCAGTTTCTTCATTTGATTTATGGATATTTCGTATATCATAGCGGCAGTCTTGGACATTGCACACAACCGAGCCGGGATCCCCCGCACCCCCCGGTGCGGGAACGGACCCGGAGCATTAGGCCCATTGTCAGCAACAGGAGGATTCGATGCATCTGCCGAAACGGTTTCACCGCTATGGTCCCCTTCCCGCCCTGATCGTGTGCTCGGCGCTCTTCGCCGTCGGGATCCCGGCGCAGGAAGCCGCCCCGACGAACGGCCGCGCCCTCTACGAGGCCCTGAAGGCGTTCGATCTCCAGGGGAAGGCGGCGGTGAGCGGCCTCACGCTCAAAAAAGACCGCGCCGAAATGGTCTTCAACGGGGACTTCTATTTCGCCGCCCCGGTCAACGGCCGGGTTACGGGTGCGGTCTTCATCGGCAGCGGGAGTTTCAAGGCGCCCGCGCCCGACATCTCCTATGAAAAAGAGGCCATGGTGCGCTTCATCGACACCGACACGGCCGAGAGCGATTTCCGCACCGCCGTGCTGCGCTTCAGCGACGACACCTTCGAGCAGATCGGGAAGGGGATGGAGCCGGGAGCCGCGGTGCCGGACGACGCCCGGAAGCTGGCGGCCGAGCTCGGGCCGAGGCTGCTCAAGGAAACGGGGGCCAACGTCTCCGCGCGCCTCATGGTTTCCCTGGCCAACGCCGAATCCCCCGGCGTTTTCCTGGGGCAGTTCGACAAGGGGAGCCGCGGGCGGTTCACCTATCTCGTCGACCCGCAGACGCGCCTTCCCGGCTCGGCCTTCGGCATCAACGGGGGGGAAAAAGTGCTCCTGTTCGCCTACGCCCCCTACGTCTACACCAACGACATGTGGATCGCCACCTACTCGGAGGAGAATTTCGCCCGGAACCAGGCCAGCTATTCCGACAGCTTCGACCTGGTCGCCCCGCTCCATTACGACATGGAGATCGATGTGCGCGACGCGCGCAAGATCCTGCGCACCAGGATGCGGATCGATTTCCAGTCGCTGGTCGACGGGCTGCAGGCGGTCCCGATGGACGTCAACGAGGGCCTGACGGAGTTCGACAACGTCCGGCTGAAGGAGGCGATGCGGGTAACGTCGGCCCGCCACGGGGGGAAGGACATCCCCTGTATCCAGGAGGACTGGGAATCGGGACTGACGATCCTTCTGCCGAAGGCGATGAAGAAGGGGGAGGCCTTCAGCGTGGAGGTGGCGCTCGAGGGCGACTTCATCGACAACCAGGACAAGTTTCTGAACTGCTACTACCCCCAGGACAACAACGGCTGGTACCCGAAGCACGGCTACCTCAAGCGCTCCACCTTCAATGCCCTGTTCCGCCACGACAAGAACGACCGCGTGGCCAGCATCGGCAAGCTGGTCCGCGAAGGCACCTGGCCCGATTCCGGTGACGGCCTGACCGAATTCCGGATGGACACCCCGGTTTCCTTCATCTCCTTCGCGGCCGGAAAGCTCGTCCGCCACACCGATCACCGCAAGCTGCAGTTCGGGGAGATCGATCTCGACTTCTATTCGGTCCCGGCCTCGGTCAGCAACGTCAAGGAGGAATTCATCCTCGCCGAGATGGGGAACGTCCTGAACTATTTCAGCGAGTACTTCGGGGCGTACCCGTACCCCTCCTTCAAGGCGACCATCCACCCCTTCAACTTCGGACAGGGGTTCCCCACCATGCTGATGATCCCCAGGGCGGACGAGGCCAACTACGCGGTCTTTTCCTTCATCGCGCATGAAACCGCGCACCAGTGGTGGGGCAACATCGTCGCCTGGCGGTCGTACCGCGACCAGTGGCTGAGCGAGGGTTTCGCCGAATACTCCGGCATGCTCTACACCGGGTTCCGCGACAGCATGAAAAACCAGAGGGAGTTGATCGACGACGCCCGCTACGTGCTCCCCTTCCCCCCGAAAACCGACCGGGGGGTCGGCAAGGAGAAGCTGGCGGAAATCGGGCCCCTCATCCTGGGGCAGCGCCTGAGCACCCGGAACACGATGAACGTCTACAGCGACCTGATCTACAACAAGGGGGCGATGGTGCTGCGCATGCTCCACTTCCTGCTCTCGGACCCCAACACCGGGTCGGGCCAGCCGTTCTTCGACATGATGTCCGATTTCGTCAAGCAGTACCAGAACCGGGCGGCCACCACCGAGGACTTCATGCGCGTCGCGGGCGCGCATTTCGCCAACGCTCCGATCGGGAAGATGTTCGGGTTGAAGGATCTCGGCTGGTTCTTCCAGCAGTGGGTGTACGAGGCGAAACTGCCCAATTACCGGATGGAATACAGGATCGAGCAGGGAGACAACGGCTCCGCCGTGGTCACCGGGACCATTTTCCAGGAGAACGCCGGACCCAACTGGTTCATGCCGCTCCCCGTCGTCTTCAAATTCCCGGGGGACCAGATGGGGCGCGCGGCGGTCTATGCCAACGGGCCGGAAACCGCGTTCAAGATCCCCCTGCCGATGAAACCCTCCTCGGTCGCGCTGGACCCCGACCTGTGGATCCTGTCGGAAAAAACCAGCACCAAGAAAAAGTAGTCCCCGGAGCCGGCCGCCGCGGGCTGCATCCGCGGCGGCCGGCTTTCCCCGCCCCCTTCCCCATCAGGTCTTGCCACCCCCTCCCCCTTCTGTGGTACAAAGGGCCGGCAGGGACACGGGGCGCCTCCCGCCGGTTCGGCGGCGGCACCCCGGTCACGGGATACACCCTCCAGGGAAAGACGGGGATCGATGGATAAAAAACTGGCGCCGCTCCTCGATCCGCGCGGGCACCAGGAACGGCCGACCGTTCCCCTGGCGCCCCGCGGCGGCATCGAGGACCTCAGGCGGGGCAAAATTCTCTTTTACGACAACACGAAACTGGGCTTCTGCAACTACGACGAAGTCTTCGTCCGCATCCGGGAGCGCCTCCGCGGGCTGGGAATCTCGAATTTCGTCGATTACCGGGAAACCGTGCGCGGCAAGGACACCCGGGAACTGGAGGCGTACGCGGCGATGCTGGCCCGGGAAAAGCCGGCGGCCGCCGTCGTGGCCCTCGGCGACATGGGGACCTCCCCCGCGACCTGCATCGTCACCATCGCGCTGGAGAAGCTGGGCATCCCGAGCGTCTACATCACAGCCCCCCCCGGCGGGGACCTGGTCGAGGGGGTCGCGGTCTACCGCGCGGGGAACCTCTGCCTGTGCAAGATCGACATCTACCAGGCCAGCACCCGGGAAGAGGTGCGGGCCCAGGTCGACCTCAAGTGGGACTTCATCATGGACTCGCTCGCGGGGACGCCCGAGCGGGTCCGGGAGGCCGCCCGCATCGATTTCAAGATGGACCTCGTCCCCCCCGCCGCCGACGGGCTGCTTCCCGTCACCGCGGGGATCGAGCCGCGCGAGGAGAGGGTGTACGAACCGGGCTGCTACATGGAAGAGATCATGGAGTACCTCGACCGGGAACACCTGGGGGACGGCCTGCCGGTCATCCCCCCGACCGCGGCACGCCTCGAAAGGATGTTCTCCTGCTGCCCCTTCGCGCCGGGAACCCCCCTCTGGCGCGAAGTCGGACCCGCGGGCAAGGACGTCACGGTCCGCGACGTCGCCGTCGCGGCGGTGATGGCCGGGTGCCGGCCCGAGGCGATGCCGGTCCTGGTGGCCGCGTTCCGGGCGATGGCCGACCCGCGCTACAACCTGCTGCAGTCGGTGACGACGTCCCACCCCGGGGGGAACCTCGTCCTGGTCAGCGGCCCGATCGCCCGGGAGATCGGGATCTCGGGCCGGCAGGGGTGCCTGGGTCCCGGGTATCCGGCCAACGCCACCATCGGGCGGGCGGTCAACCTCGTCATCCTCGACGTGTGCCGGGCGGTCCCCGGCGTCTGCGACCTCGACTGCCTCGCCTCCCAGGCGGAGTTCACCTACTGCTTCGCCGAGGAGCCCTCCCTGGCCCAGTGGCCGATGATCAACGAGGAGCGCTGCGACGCCCGGACCACGACCGTCTACGTGCTCAAGGCGGAGCCGCAACACGACATTATCGATTTCCTGAGCCTGGACGGCCACGACCTGCTCGACACCCTGACCGACTGCTGCACGACGCTCGGGACCAACAACGCCTACATCCCGGGGCCGCTGGTGCTGGTCCTGACCCCGGATCACGGGATGATGCTGAAAAACTCGGGGTACACCAAGGACGCCATCCGCGAGCATATCCACCTGAGGGCGGTCCACGACGTGCCCATGGTGCGTAACCGCGGGCTGGTCCCGGTGCGCCCCCCGCAGTTCGCCCACCGCCACCCGATGCCGGTGACCCGGTCGCCCCGGGACATCGAGGTGGTCGTCGCCGGGGGGCGCGGGGGGCATTCGGGCGTCATCCTCCCCTGGGCGCTGCACAGCGAGGGGATCGTCCTGCCGGTGACCCTGCCCGACGGCACCCCGGCGCGGAGCATCGAGCAATTCAGGAACTGACCAGCCGCCCGCGGGGCGCAGCGGAGAGAGTGCATGGAAATATACGGTGAATACGATGTCGTCATAGCCGGCGGGGGCACCTCGGGGGTAGCGGCCGCCATCGCGTCCGCGCGCGCCGGCGCGCGCACCCTCCTCATCGAGCGCCTCGGCGCCCTCGGGGGGCAGATGAACGTGTCCGGGCCGCCGGGGTTCGCCTACGCCTACATGTTCAACCCGCGCCGGGAGCAGATCATCGCCGGGATCATGGAGGAAACCCACCGGCGGCTGCTCGAGGCGGGGCACGCCCTGCCCCACACCACCCCCGATTTCCGCGTCGGCTACAGCTTCGCCCTGGTGGACCCCGATTACTGGGGGCTCCTCGTCTTCCAGATGATGGCGGAAAACAACGTCGAACTGCTGCTCCATTCCCTGGTCGTGGACGCGGTCATGGAAGGGGACGCGATCCGCGGGGTGATCGTGGAAAACCCCTCCGGCCGGCAGACCGTGCTCGGCAAGGTCGTCATCGACTGCACCGGGGAGGGGGAGCTGGCCGCGCGCGCCGGGGCTCCCTGCGACCAGGTCCCGAAGGAGGAACTGGAGCCGCACACGGTCTCCTTCACCGTCGACGGGGTCGACTGGGACAAGGTGCTGGGCTACGTCAAGGAGAACGCGGCCTACGAGTTCAACGCCATGACCCATCCCTACCTCGGCTGGACCGAAGAGGAGATCGTCGAGAGGATCCGGCGGGTCGAGGACGTGAGGGAAATCACCAATTTCATGGGGTATTACACCCTGCGGGATCGCGCGGTGGCCGCCGGGGAGTACCACCCCTACAGCGGCGTCGGCTTCTTCATCATGCCGCGCGACAACGGGGTCCTGCAGGCGCACTTCCAGCATTCCTCGCAGGTGGGCAACGCCGACCCCACCGACGTCCGCGACCTGACCCGCTGCGAAATCGAGTGCCGGGCGCAGATCCGGATGGCCCTGGGCTTCATCAAGCGCTACATGCCGGGGTTCGAGAACTCCTACCTGACGCGCGTCTGCCCGGAGCTGAGGATCCGGGAGAGCCGGCGGATCGTGGGGGACTATGTCCTGTGCAAGCGGGACGTGGCCGAGGCGCGCAAATTCCCCGACGTGATCGGGAAGAGTTCCTTCGCCAGCGGGGCCAAGCACGTGGCCACGGCCGACACCATCTCCTACGAGGGGATCGTCTACCCGAAGGACGGCGGCTCCTACGACATTCCCTACCGCTGTCTGGTCCCCCGGAAGGTCGAGAACCTGCTGGTGGCGGGAAAGGCGATCTCGACCGACCGCGCCTCCTATGCGCGCTTCCTGCAGCTGACCATGGTCACGGGCCAGGCCGCCGGCGTCGCCGCCGCCCTCGCGGCCCGGCAGGGGATCACTCCCAGGCGGCTCGAGGCGGACGTCACGGAACTCCAGCGGGTCCTCCAGCAGCAGGGGGCGATCCTGTTCGGGACCCACTAGGGGGGGGGATGGAATACAGGCCGTGGACATGGAAGGTGCCGGAGAACTACCGCGAGACGCAGCCGTCCATCCGCCGGCAGGACGCCTGGGAGAAGGTGAGCGGGAGGGCGGCCTACACCCGCGACATCACGCTGCCGGGAATGCTGTACGCCAAGATCCTGACCTCCCCATACGCCCACGCGCGGATCACGCGCATCGACTGCGCGCGCGCCCGGGCGCTCCCGGGGGTCCGGGACGTGCTCCAATTCACGGACCCGGACATCGCCCATGACAGCGCCACCGGGGCCTGGTACGAAATCTCGGGCAACTACGACATCCTGACCCTCCCCGGCACGGCCGACTTCTTCCAGCACCCCATGGGGGTCGCGATCACGGCCGACAGCGAGGAGGTCTGCGACCGCGCCCTGCGCCTCGTCGAGATCGAATGGGAGGAGATCCCCTTCGTCCTGGACATGGAGGCGTCGGTCCGCCCGGACGCGCCCAAGATCATGGCCGACGTCCGGCGCACCGGCGCCCATGCCCGCGAACCCAATACCATCCTGGCGGAGAGTTTCACCCTCGGGGATCCGGACCGGGGATTCGCCTCGGCGGACGGAGTGATCGAATACAAGGTCACCCGGGAAATGAACGCGCCGGTGGGAGCCGAACCCGCGGTATGCATCGCCCAGTGGCGGGGGGAATTCGTCGACCTCTGGGTCCACCACCACGACATCCCGCACTGGTTCCTCGTCAACCCATCCGACGCCCGGGAGCGACCGGTCCCCCCCCTCGCCGAGTGGTCCAAAATCACGGCCACCCTCCCCTACCAGGGGTGCATGTTCGGCGGCTTCGCCTGGCTCGCCTACTCCGCCTGCTTCACCCGGCTGGCCGTCATCCTCGCCCGCCGGGCCGCGGGGAGACCCGTCAAGCTCCTGTACGACGAGAGCGCCCATTACTGCCTGGGGGACGACGGCGGCACCTACAGCTGCAAGGTCGGCGCGAAAAAGGACGGGACCATCGCCTCCGCCGCCTGGCACGTCGTCGGCCCGCGCAACGCCCTGGCCGAGAAGACCTACGAGGGGACGGCGATCCCCAATCTGCGGGCCACCTGCGAGTGGGGGCTCGTCAACCGGGGGCACCAGATGTGCTTCCGCCACGGGGCCAACAGCTGCGTTCCTCATGGGGTCATGTTCGACCGGGTGGCCGCGGAGTTCGGGCTCGACCCCACGGAGGTGGCGCTGCGCAACGACGGCTGCCGGGGTCGCGGCCGGGACTGGGTCACGCGCTACCAGAGGGAGAACGGCTTCCCCGAACGCTGGAGCCTGCGCGAGGTGATCGAGAAGGGGAAAGCGGCCATCGACTGGGACCGGAAATGGCACCCGCCGGGAGCGCGAAAGCTCCCGGACGGGAAAATGCACGGGATGGGCTTCATGCAGGTGCTCGAATGGACCTGGCAGGCGCCCGCGAGCGCGATGTCCTGGGCCTGCCTGATGCTGCGCAACGGCATCGTGGCCATCGTGGGGGTCCGCAGCGACATCGGCTCCGACACCGAATCGGGCGCCCGGCACGTCGTCGCCTCGGAACTGGGGCTGAAATACGAGGACACCGTGATCCAGGAGCGCCGCTCGGACAACTCGAGCTTCTACATGTGGCAGCCGGGCGGTTCCTTTTCCACCGCCTATATCAACACCCAGCTGGTGATGGCCGCCCGCGAGCTGAAGCGGAAGATCCTCGAGTACGCCGTGAGGCCCACCCCCGCGTACAACTCGAGCCACTTCTTCAAGACCGCCGGGCCCCCGGCGTTCCCCGGCCTCCGCCCGGAAGAGCTCGACGTCCGCGACAGCTTCGTTTTTGAAAAAGCCCGCCCGGAAAACAGGAAGACGGTGCGCGAGGTGGCCGACATCTTCTGGGACGCCGACCCCGCCCTGTCGCATCCCGTGGTCGGAACCGTCGCCGGCCTGACCGCCGACGGCAGCCCCGATCCGACGATGTACGTCATGGGGCGCCAGGCGCATTTCATCGAGGCCGGGGTCGACACCGACACCGGGATGGTCGACATCACGCGCATCGTCTGCGTCAACGACGTGGGCCACCTGTTCAACCCGCGCGGGGCGCAGGCCCAGCAGTACGGCGGCGCCGTGATGGGGCTCGGCCGGAGCGCCACGGAGGAGCAGATCTGGTGCCCGCGCACCGGGGTGGGGCTGAACTTCGACCTGGTCCAGTACCACATCGGGACGATGAACGACTACCCGCCGGCCGAGTGCCATGTCACCGAAAGCCACCTGGGATACGCCGCCTTCGGCGCCTTCGGGGTGGGGGAAAACGTGGGGGCGGCCATGTCGGGAATCACGGCCTCGGCCATCTACAACGCCACGGGGAAATGGGTGACGGACTATCCCACCACCCCCGACCGGGTCCTCCGGGCGCTCGGCAGGATCTGACGGCCGGCGTCAGCGCCCGCGCCCGAGTCCCGGGAAGGGGGACAGCGCCCGGTCGAGCGCCCCGAGCGAGTAGGTGATCGCCACCCCGTAGTTGGTGATGGGGACCCCGGCCTCCCGGCAGCGCAGGATGCGGGAGATCACCTCGCGGCGGTTGAGCATGCAGGAGCCGCAGTGGACGACCAGCCGGTACGACCCGATGTCCTCCGGGAAATCGTGCCCCTGCAGGTGGACGAAGTCGAGGTCGGTCCCCGTGTATTGCCGGAGCCAGCGCGGGATCTTGACCCTGCCGATGTCCTCCCCGATGGGGTGGTGGGTGCACGCTTCCAGGACCAGGACGCGGTCCCCCCGCCGCAGCCGGTCCACCGCCTTCACCCCGCGCACGAACTCCCGCAGGTCCCCCCTGAGCCGGGCGAAGAGGATGGAAAAGGAGGTCAGGGGAACGCTGTCCGGCACGTCCCCGGCCACCTTCAGAAAGACCTGGGAGTCGGTTACGACCAGCGCCGGGGGCTCGCGCAGCCCGTCGAGCGCGCCCCGGAGCTCCCGCTCCTTGACCACCAGGCAGCAGGAGTCGTGGTCGAGCACGTCGCGGATCGACTGCACCTGCGGAAGGATGAGCCGGCCGCGCGGGGCCTCCAGGTCGATGGGGACCACCAGTACCACCACCCCCCCCGGGGAGATCAGGTCCCCCAGGATCGGCGGCGCCTCGAGGAACGCCTCGGGGGCCGACCGGATCAGGGCCTCGCGCAGCTGCGGCAGTCCCCTCCCCTCCCGGGCGGCCGTCGCCACCACGGGGACCTTCCGCCCCTCGAGGTCCCGCAGCGTCTCGGGCGCGGCGGCTCCGATATCCGCCTTGTTGAACACCACGATGACGGGCATCTTCCGCTTCTCGAGTTCCCCGAGGACCCTTTCCTCGAATTCACCCCAGCTCCCCGCCTCGGCCACCAGGATCCCGAGGTCGGTCCGTTCGAACACCTGCCGGGTGCGCCCCGCGCGCAACTCCCCGAGGGCGCCCACGTCGTCGACCCCGGCCGTGTCGATGAAGAGCACCGGCCCGAGCGGCAGCAGTTCCATCGGCTTCTCCACCGGGTCGGTCGTCGTTCCCGGGACATCGGAGACGATCGAAACCTCCTGGCGGGTGAGGGCGTTGAGCAGCGAGGACTTCCCCACGTTGCGGCGGCCGAACAGGCCGATGTGAAGCCGCATCCCCCTGGGCGTATCTTTCATTCCTTTTCCTCCGGCGGCGGGGACCCCAGCCGCGTGACACTGTCGGGCGCGATCAGCTCCTCGAACTCCGCTTCGGTCAGCCCCCCGTGCGCGAGCGCCGCCTCCCTTACGCTCTTCCCCTCCTCCCGGGCCAGGCGGGAGATCTCCTGCGCCCTTTCGTAGCCGAGCGCGTCCGCCAGGGCGGTCCACGCGGCGGTGGACGCCTCCACCCCCCTGCGGCAGCGCGCCTCGTCGGCCTGGAGGCCCCGGATGCAGTGCTCGCCGAGGATCCGGGCGGCGCGGGCCAGCAGGTCCAGGTTTTCGAGCAGGCAGTCCGCCACCAGCGGCAGGAACGGGTTCAGTTCGAGGCACCCCATCCCGCACGCCTGGCCGAGCGCCTGGTCGTTGGCCGCCACCCGCAGCGCCGCCTGCGTCACCGCCTCCGGGATGACGGGGTTCACCTTGGCCGGCATCAGCGAGGAGCCCGCCTGCCTGGCCGGCAGCCGGATTTCTCCGATCCCCGCCTCCGGGCCGGAAGAGAGGAGCCGCAGGTCGGACGCGATCTTCACGAGGTTGGTGGCCGAGGCCTTCAGGATCCCGCCCACCTCCACGTAGGCGTCGGCGTTCTGGGTGCCGTCGATCAGGTTCTCCGCCCGGGCCAGCCCCAGCCCCGTGATCTCCCGCAGGCGGTCGACCACTCGGAAGATATACTCCCTGGGCGCCGCGATCCCGGTCCCGATGGCGGTCCCCCCCAGGTTCACGACCCGCAGGCGCTCCTCGCACTTGTAGATGCGCCACCGGTCGCGGGCGATCGCCTCCGCCCAGGCCCCCATCGCGCACCCGAGCGTCGTCAGGACGGCGTCCTGCATCTCCGTCCGGCCCACCTTCACCACGTGGGCCAGCTCGAGCTCCTTGGCCTGCAACTCCCCGAGGAGGCCGATCACCTCCCCCTGGAGGCGCCGGAGCGAAAAGATGGCGGCCACCCGGAGCGCGGTCGGGTAGGTGTCGTTGGTGGACTGGTGCCGGTTGAGGTCCTCGAGCGGGTGGATCCGCGCGTAGTCCCCCGGCGCGGCGCCCAGAAGCTGGAGGGCGCGGTTGGCCAGCACCTCGTTGACGTTCATGTTGGTCGAGGTGCCGGCGCCCCCCTGGAGCGCATCCACCAGGATATGCCGCTCGAGCACGCCGTCCATCATCTCCAGGCAGGCGGCCTCGATGGCCCGGAACGTCCCTTCGTCCCAGCGCCCCAGCTCGTGGTTCACCCGCGCGGCCGCCAGCTTCACCGCGCCGTAGGCGCGCACGAGCCCCGGGTGGACGGGGCGCAGCGAGAGCGGGAAATTCTCGACGGCCCGGGCGGTGTGAATGCCGTAGAGGGCGTCCGCGGGCACCTCCCGCTCCCCCAGCAGATCGTGCTCCGTCCGGCAACCTTCCATGTCGGCACCCGCGGATCGTGGATTCAGAAAAGGAGGTCCCGGTCGCCGGTCGCCCGGATGCGCTCGAGCCGTTTCTCGATCTCGTCCCGGTTGGCCTCCGGGCCGAGACGCCCGAGCTCCGCGCGGATGAGGGCCTCCCCGGCCCGCCGCGTCGCGGGCGACGCGTAGTCCACCAGGTATTCCTGGAGCGTCGTGAGGGCGTTGGGGGTGCAGTAGCGCTTGATGAAACCGGGGATGGCGAATTCCATGAAGTGCTCGCCCGTCCGGCCCAGCCGGTAGCAGGCGGTGCAGAAGCTGGGGAGGTACCCGTCCTCGATCAGTTCGTGCATCACCGCGTCCAGGCCCCGGGTGTCCCCCAGCTCGAACTGCTCCCGGTCCCGGACCTGGCGGGAGTCCCGCTCGGTGTACCCGCCGATCTCGATGCGGCTGCCGGCGTCGATCTGGGAAACCCCGAGCTTGAGGAGTTCGCGCCGGAGCCCGGCCGGCTCCCGCGCCGTCAGGATCAACCCGGTGTAGGGGACGGCCAGCCGCAAGGTGGCGATCACCCGGCGGAAGTCCTCGTCGGCGATCGGTCCCAGCCCGGCGAACTCCACGCCGCTGGCCGGGCGCAGCCGCGGGAAACTGATCGTGTGGGGACCGACGCCGTGCCGCCGGCGCAGGTACTGCGCATGCGCCACGAGCCCCAGGACCTCGAAGCGCCAGTCGTAGAGGCCGAACAGGACGCCGATGCCGACATCGTCGCACCCCCCCTCCATGGCCCGGCTCAACCCGTCGAGGCGGTAGGCGTAGTCCCCCTTGCGGGTGCCGGGGGCGTGCATGCGCCGGTAGGTCTCGTGGTGGTAGGTCTCCTGGAAGATCTGGTAGGTGCCGATCCCCGCGCCCTTGATGGTGCGGTAGCCCTCGACGTCCATCGGCGCCGCGTTGATGTTCACCCTGCGGATCTCTCCGTGCCCCTTCCGCACCCCGTAAACGGTGCGCACCTGTTCGGCTATGAACTCCGCGTCGTACCTGGGGTGCTCGCCGAAAACCAGGATGAGGCGCTTGTGCCCCGCGTCCTCCAGCCGCTCGACCTGCCCGCACAGCTCCTCCGGCGTGAGGGTGCGGCGTACCGCCAGCCCGTTGCTGCGCCGGAAGCCGCAGTAGACGCAATCGTTGACGCAGTCGTTGCCGACATAGAGCGGAGCGAAGAGCACGATGCGGTTGCCGTAGACCGTTTCCTTCAGGGTCCGGGCGGTGCCGAAAACCATCTCCAGCAGCTCCGGGTCCTCGACCCTCAGGAGCGCGGCCGTCTCCTCGACCGTGAGCGGCTCCTTGCCCAGGCTCTTGGCGACGATGTCCCGGACCCTCTCCCGGTCGGGCGCCGGCTGGTCGAGGAGCCGGGCGAGGAACTCGTCGTCGATGAAATCGACCGCCCCCGGGCTGGTTTTCAATGCACTCAATCCAGGCATACCCTGCTCCGCTAGCGGGAAGCGCTCGGGACGTCCCGGCGGAGCACCACGCTGAAGGTGCTGCCGGCGTCCGGCTGGCTCTTCACGGCAATATCCCCGTCGTACAACGTGACGATCTTTTTGAGTGTCGACAGGCCCAGGCCGCTTCCCAGTATGTGCCGGGTCTTGTCGTTCTTGATGCGCGAGAAATCGCTGAAAAGGCGCTGGCACTCCTCCGGCGTCATGCCGATGCCCGAATCCTCCACGGCGATACGGACCTCGCCATCGGAGTCCCGGACCCGCACTCCCACGCGGCCCCCG
Source organism: Acidobacteriota bacterium (assembly GCA_012729555.1). Taxonomy (NCBI): domain Bacteria; kingdom Pseudomonadati; phylum Acidobacteriota; species Acidobacteriota bacterium. Next base: position 96,405 of record JAAYCX010000011.1, on the reverse strand, counting down.
TCCCGGTTGTATTTCACCGCGTTGGAGACGAGGTTGTTGAAGATCATCTCGATCTCGGCCCGATCCGCCTCCATCCGGGCCCCTTCCGGCACGTCCAGTTCGATCGCGATGCCGCGCCGCGCGGCCTCGCCCCTCACGTTTTCCGCCGCCTGGCGCGCGAGCTCGCCCAACTCGACGGTCGCGATCGCCCGCTGGCGCTGCCCCGACTCGATCGAGGTCATGTCGAGCAGGTCCGAGATCAGCTTGCGCATCCCCTCGATGCGCACGAGGCAGCGGTCCACGATATGGTCGTAATCCGCGAGACGATCGCCCACCGCCCGCTCGCGCATCATCTGCAGGTAGCCCTCGATGGCGGAGATGGGCGATTTCATCTCGTGCGCGAGGACGCTGACGAACTGGAAACGCACCTGCCGCTTTTCCTCGGCCAGGCGCCGCGCCTGGCGCTGCAGGATCAGGTGCCGCGCCGCCTTCCGGACGGCGCCCCGGAGTTCCTCGGGCGTGAAGGGCTTGGCGAGAAAATCGTAGGCCCCCCGGCGCGTGGCCGTCACCGCGGTATCGAGCGAGGCGTAGGCGGTGATCATGATGACCAGCAGGTCCAGCGGCTGCTTCATGAGACGGTCCAGGATGTCGAGTCCCGTCGTATCCGGCAGCTTGTAGTCGAGGACCAGGATGTCGGTCGGGCCCTCGTTCATCTTCTCTTCGAGTTCCTTGCCGTCGGCCGCCGTGCGGATGCTGAAGCGGACGTCCCCGTTGATGTCGTGCAGGTGCAGGTGCATGTCCCGCAGGGCGCGCTCCGCCCCCCGCCGCATCCCGTATTCGTCGTCCACGATGAGTATGTTCAGGAGATCCACTGCCGGCGTCCTTCCGTTATGCAGTCTCTTTCAGGAGACCGTCGACCTCGTCGGCCAGGATGCGGGGATTGATCGGCTTTTCCAGGAACTTGCTCACCGGCAGCCAGGTCTCGTCGGGCCCGAAGCTGAATCTCAGGTCCATCTCCTTGCTGATGCCCGTCAGCATGACCAGTTTCATCGCGGGATAGAGAGCATGGAGCTGGCGCGCCAGCTCGAAACCAACCGTCTTTTCCTCCATCATGACATCCAGCACCGCCAGTTCCGGCGCGTCCGCCTCGGCGGCCTTTTTCGCCTCGGCGGCCGAAAACGCGGCCGTGATCCTGTGCCCCCGCTGGGAGAGCGCCGTCCGATTCATCTCGATTATGTCCTGGTCGTCGTCGACCAGCAGAATGTGAGCCATTGCAGTCTCCTTTCGAGAACCACGCCCGGCCTATTCGTCCCGCGACCTGCGCGGAAGCCTGACCGTGAATTGAGTCCCCGTCGGCCCCGCCGACGGGTCGCTGTTGGACACCATGGTGATGTCCCCCCTGTGCATCTTAACAATTCCGTAGGTAACGGCAAGCCCCAGCCCGGTCCCCTTCCCGATCTGCTTGGTGGTGAAGAAGGGCTCGAAGATCTTGGACTGGTTGTCCTTCGGCACCCCGATGCCGGTGTCGGCGACGGAGAAGCGGACCCCGTCCGCGTCCCCTTCGGCGGTCACCAGGACGGCCCCGCCGTCCGGCATCGCGTCGCAGGCGTTGCCGAACAGGTTGGTCAGGACCTGGTTGATCTGGTCGGGGTCGAGGTCGACCACGGGGTCCTCGATCGGGGTCTCCACCCGCGCCTGGATATGGGCGGGAAAGGGGTAGGCCTTGACCGCGTGCCGCAGCAGTTCGCCGAGGTCCACCGTCCGCAGGACCGCCTTGTTCTGGCGGGCGAAGTGGAGCAGCCGCATCACGATCTTCTTGCAGCGGTCCGCCTGCTCCGCGATCATGTCGAGGTCTTCCTTCCACTCCGTCTTCTCCCCGGCCTCCTCGAGCAGCATGTGGGCGTGCATCAGGACGATGCCGAGAGGGTTGTTGACCTCGTGGGCCACCCCGGCGGCCAGCTGCCCCATACTGGCGAGCCTTTCGGAGTGCATCAGCGCTTCCTGCGTGCTGACCAGCTGCTCGTGGGACTCCTCGAGCTGCTGGTTGGTGTCCCGGAGCTTCTCGATGGTGTACGGCAGGCACATCTCGGTTTCGGCCAGGTGCCGGTGGATGGCGATGGCGTGCTCGACGCAGGTGTCGTAGCCGCACGCGCCGCAGTTGAGTTCGTCCTCCGGCCTGAGCTTCCCCATGCGCGCGAGGATGGCCGTCACCTCCTCCCGTGAGGGCTGCGCGATGCGCTGGTCGTAGGGGGTGAACCTGCGCGCGAGGTCGACGTCGCCGAAGCGCTCCATGTCGGACTCCCACCGATCCTGCCGCTCCCCCCGCCAGCGGTTCTTGACGTACCGGCCCACCAGGTTCCGGCGCCAGAACAGGGTGGTGTCGACCGTCATGCCCGCCCCCATGATGCAGCCGTTGCAGCAGAGGACCTCGAGCAGGCGCACGTCCAGGCTGTTGGATTCGGCCGCCTGGATCGCTTCGACGAAATTGGTCCGCCCGTCGGTGGCCATGATCTCGCCCTGCATCAGGTCTTCCCGGATATCGGCCGCCTGCAGCAATCCCCGGCTGATGGGGAAAAGGCCCCCGGGACCGCTCCAGGGGGGATCGAAATCCCCCGGAGCCACCGCGCCGGGCGTGATCCCGGCGCTCGAGAGCATCTGGCGGAACTCGGCGAACGTCAGCACCGCGGCGACCTCGCCCTCCACCTCCTGCCCGGCCGCCTCCCCCTTCTTGGCGATGCAGGGCCCGATGAACACGACCGGGACCCCGGGGCCGTAGAGAGTCCGGAGCACGCGCGCGGTCGCCACCATCGGGGAGACGATGGGTGCCAGCCTGGGGACCAGGTCGGGATAGTACCTTTCGACGTACCCGACCAGCGCCGGGCAGGTGGAGGCGATGTAGCGGTTGCCGGGGGAACTCTCGAGCAGCTCCCGGTATCCCCGGGCCACGAGATCGGCGCCGAACCCGACCTCGTGAACGTGGCGGAAGCCCAGGGCGCGCACCATCCCGACGACGGCCTCGGGGGGGCATTCCTCGAACTCGGCGGCGAAACTGGGGGCGATGACGGCGGCCACCGCGCCGTGGCTTCCGAGCAGCTCGGCCACGTCACGGGTCCCGTCGAGCACCTGCTTGGCCCCCTGGCTGCACACCCGGGCGCAGTTGCCGCACCCTATGCAGCGTTCGGGGATCACGCGGGCCTGGCCGTCGGAGATGCCGATGGCTTTGGCGGGGCACTCGCGCACGCACGTGTAACATACGCGGCAGCGCTCCCTGATCGTCTGTACGAAACAAGCCGCCTGCATGTCGGTTCCCCCAGGTTCCGGCCTGCCCGCCGCGGGGCGGGCGCCCGCTCTATGTGTGGCCGCCCGCCGCGTCGGCGGCGGGTTCCCGCAGCAGCCGGCGCACCTCCGACCTCAACTGCTCCGGCCGCACCGGCTTGTCCAGGATCCGGTCCACCTTGATCCACGACTGCGCCTCCGGGTAGAGCGCCGAGAAGGACAGCCCCGTGGCCCCGGCGACGGCCGTCAGCAGGATGAGGGGCGTGCCGGGGTACAGGTTGTGAATCTGGTGGCTGAGCACGAAGCCGGAATCCTTCTCCTCCATCATCAGATCGAGGATGGCCAGGTCCGGCTTGAACCCGAGCAGCTTCTCCTCGGCCGCCGCGCGCCCCTCCGCGCCCGCGACTTCGTATCCCGCGGCCGTCAGGATCACCGTCATTTGTTCGAGGAGATCGAAATCATCGTCCACGACCAGTATCTTCTTTTTCACTCTCGTCCTCTCCCTTGCCCGGCATCTCCGGGGCTCCCGGTCCCGCACCCGTCGCGCGGAAGCTCTATAGTATATCCCTGGCGTTGTATTGTGTATGGAGGAGTTGGTGGCTTTTCTTCCCGAGCGGCTTGCCCAGGAACTCCTCGTAGAGCCTCGCGACCTGCGTGTTCTTGTGGCTGACGCGCCCGGATTCGCTCTGGTCGATCCGGTACAGCGCCTGCATCCGCGCGCGCGCCGCGTCCGGGTCGGACCCGATCGGCTGGCCGCCGCCGTTGATGCACCCCCCGGGGCAGGTCATGAACTCGACGAAGTGCAGGTCCTTCCTCCCCGCCCGGATCTCCTCCAGCAGCCGGCGCGCGTTCCCCAGCCCGCTGACGACGGCGGCCCCGACCTCCAGGCCGCCGATTTTGGCCCGGATCTCCTTGGCCCCCTTCATGCCGCGCAGCGGCTGCACCTCCAGCCGGGCCGGCTCCTTTCCGGTGAGGAGGAAGTGGGCCGTGCGGACCGCCGCCTCCATCACACCGCCGCTGGCGCCGAAAATCTTCCCCGCCGTCGACCGCTCGCCGAAGGGGGTGTCGGCCGACTGCGCTCTCATCGCCATCAGGTCGACCCCGAACATGCGCAGCAGCTGCGCCGCCTCCCGCGTGGTCAGCACGTAATCGACGTCGGGGACGTAGCCGGGCGCCATTTCGGGCCGGCCGCACTCGAATTTCTTGGCCGTGCAGGGCATGATCGAGACGCTCACGATGCGGGCGGGGTCGATCTTCTCGCGTTCGGCGAAATAGCTCTTGATGATGGCCCCCATCATCTGCTGCGGGCTCTTGCACGTGGACAGGTTCGGGATCAGGTCGGGATAGAACTGTTCCACGAACTTGATCCATCCCGGCGAACAGCTGGTGAACATCGGCAGCACGCCGCCGTCCGCGACCCGCCGGGCCAGTTCCGACGCTTCCTCCATGATGGTCAGGTCGGCCGCAAAGGAGGTATCGAACACGCGGTCGAACCCCACGCGGCGGAGCGCCGCCACCATCTTGCCGTCGACGTCCTGCCCCGGTTCGACCCCGAATTCCTCGGCCAGGCTCACGCTGACCGCGGGGGCGTGCTGGACGACCACCATCCTGTCCGGGTCGGCCAGGGCGGCGATGACCTCGCCCAGGCTGGAGCGCTCCGACAGGGCGCCCGTCGGGCAGGCGATGATGCACTGCCCGCAATTGACGCAGGCGGAGACGTTGAGGCCCTGGTCGAACGCGGTGCCGATATAGGAGCGGCACCCCCGCCCCACGAATTCGATCGCCCCGATCCCCTGCACCTCCTCGCAGACGCGCACGCAGCGCCCGCACAGGATGCATTTTTCCGGGTCCCTGACGATCGGCCCGGAAACGTCCCGCTCCATCGTGTTCTTCTTCCCCCGGAACGACCGCTGACGGACCCCCATGGTCTGGGCCAGCTGCTGCAGGTCGCACTTTCCGCTCCGGGCGCAGTAGAGGCAGTCGTCGGGGTGGTTGCCGAGCAGGAGTTCCACGATCGTCTTGCGCGCCTCGAGCACCTTGAGCGAACGGGTCTGGAGCTTCATTCCCGGGGCCACGGGGTAGGAGCAGGAGGGGATCAGCCCGGGCGCGCCTTCCATCTCCACGACACACATCCGGCAGGCGCCGCTGGGCGGCAGCCCCTCCATGTGGCAGAGCGTCGGGACCTGGATCCCTTCCCGTTTGAGGGCGGAGAGAATGGTCTCCCCCTCGCTGGCTTCGATAGTCCTGCCATCCACTTGCATCTCGATCATCGGTTCACCTCAATCCATGCGTCCTGTCAGTACAACCGGTTCCCTGGGCCCCGTCCGTCCTTTCGGTCATTGCGGTTGCGTGAATTCCAAATCGCAGCGGGCGCAGCGCCGCGCCTCGGCCATGGCCTGCGCTTCGGTCGGGCAGAGTTCCACTTCCGCGAAACACCCCCTTCTCCGGGCCTCCGGAAGGAGGGGAAGCTCCAGCCGCGGCAGGTCCTGCCCCTCCTCGTCCACTTCCCCGACCGGCTGGATATAGACCGTGGGGAGCTGGACCTTCGGGAGGACCTTCATCAGCTTTCCGGAAACGTAGCGATCGATCATCACCGCCGCCTTCCGGCCCGAGGCGATCGACCCGATCACCGTGCTGGGGCCGGTGACGACGTCCCCCCCGGCGAACACCCCGTCCCGGCCCGTGGCCCAGGTCTCGGGGTGGGCCTCGACGGTGCCCCAGGAACTGAAGCCGAGGCCCTCGAGCCCCTCCGTCTCCGGTTCCTCGCTGATGGCCACGATCAGGGTGTCGAGCGGCACCCCGAACTCCGAGCCCTCGATCGGTACCGGCTTCTGCCGCCCCGAGGCGTCCGGGGCCCCGAGCCCGTTGCGCAGCAGCCGGAGCCCCGAAAGGCGCCCCTCCTCGCGCTCGACGGCCACGGGAGTCACCAGTGTCTCCAGCACGACCCCCTCCTCCAGCCCGGCCGCGATCTCCTCCGCGTAGGCCGGCATGCTCTCCCGGGTGCGGCGGTAGAAAACGGTCACGCTCTCCACCCCGGGCTGCCGCACGGCTACCCGGGCGGCGTCCATTGCGCTGTTGCCCCCGCCGATGACGCCGACGCGCCCCCGGGCCATCGCTTTCCCCTCGAGGTTGTAGGCTTTCAGGAACCGGACGCCCGGAACGATCCCGGCCGCCTCTTCCCCGGGTAGATCCAGCTTCTTGCTGCCGTGCGCGCCCGTGGCCACGAACACCGCCTTGTAGCCGTCGGCGAACAGCCGGTCCAGGGTGAAGTCCCGCCCCAGCGCCTGCCCGTAGCGCATCTCGATATTGGGGTTGAGCAGCCGGGCGATCTCGCGCTTGAGCCCTTCGCGCGGCAGCCGGTATTCGGGGATCGCGGCCATGAGCATGCCGCCCGCCTGCGTCTCCCTTTCGAACACCGTCACCTCGTGCCCCATCCGCGAGAGGTCGCCGGCGGCCGCCATCCCCGCGGGACCGGCACCGACGACGGCGATGCGGGCCGCGTCCGCCCGCGGGACGATCACCGCGGTCTCCGCCTCGGGGACGACGGTGTCGACCACGAAGCGCTTCAGGCTCCGGATGGCGATCGGTTCACCCCCGGTGGCCCCCGCGCGGCACACCGACTCGCAGGGGTGGTGGCACACCCGCGCGCAGGCCGACGGGAAGGGGTTGGACGCCCGGATGACGCGGTAGGCCTCCTGGTATTCGCCGCGGGCGATGTGCGCCACGTAGCGCCAGACTTCGGTCCCGACGGGACACCCGCTCTGGCAGGGGGCACCGACCAGTTCCTTGCACGACCCGGCCGGGCAGCGGCGCTCGAACATATGCGCCTCGTACTCGTCGCGGAACCACTCGAGCGTCGACAGGACCGGGTTCGGCGCGCTCTGCCCCAGCCCGCACAGGCTGGTCGTCTTGATGGTCTCGGCCAGCCGCTTCAGCTGCATGATGCCCTGCACCCTCAGCAGGGGGTCGAGGTCGCTCTCCTTGTGGCGCGGGCGCGTCACCGCCTCGAGGATCTCCAGCATCCGCCGCGTCCCCTCGCGGCAGGGGATGCACTTGCCGCAGCTCTCGGACTGGATGAATTCCATGAAGTACTTGGCGAAATCGACCATGCAGGTGGACTCGTCGACGACGACGAGCCCGCCCGACCCCATGATGGTGCCGAAGGCCTTCAGTTCCTCGTAATCGGTGCGCAGGTCGAGATGGGCCTCGGGAACGCATCCCCCCGAGGGCCCGCCGATCTGCACCGCCTTGCACCGCTTCCGGTTCGGGATGCCTCCGCCGATGGTGTACACCACCTCTCGCAGCGTCGTCCCCATGGGGACCTCGACCAGGCCCGTCCGCCGCACCATCCCGGAGAGGGCGAACACCTTGGTCCCCTTGCTCCCCTTGGTCCCCATCCCCGCGTACCAGTCCGCCCCCCGGTCCATGATGACGGGGAGGTTGCTGAGGGTCTCGACGTTGTTGATCACCGTGGGCTTCCCGAACAGCCCCTGCACGGCGGGGAAAGGGGGCCGGGGGCGCGGCATCCCGCGCCTGCCCTCGATGGAGTGGATCAGGGCCGTCTCCTCTCCGCAAACGAACGCCCCGGCCCCCATCTTGAGCCGGATCGAAAGGTCGACGCCGCTGTCGAGGATGTTGGAGCCGATCAGCCCGGCCCCCTCCGCCTGCGCGAACGCCTCGTTGAGGCGCTGGATCGCCAGCGGGTATTCCGCCCGGATGTAGACGTAGGCTTTGGTCGCCCCGATGGCGTAGGCCGCGATCAGCATCCCTTCGAGGAGCCGGTGCGGGTCGCTTTCGCATACGGCGCGGTCCATGAAGGCGCCCGGGTCCCCCTCGTCGGCGTTGCAGATCAGGTATTTCTGGTCCGCGGCCGCGCTGCGGGCGAACTTCCACTTCATCCCGGTCAGGAACCCGCCCCCCCCGCGCCCCCGAAGCCCGCTCCGGAGCACCTGGTCGATCACCTCCTCCGGGGTCATGCCGCGCAGGATGCGCGCGATCGAGCTGTATCCCCCGTGGGCGATATACTCGTTGATGTCGCCGGGGTCGATGACGCCGCTCGCGGGGAGCACCACGCGCACCTGGCCCGCGAGAAAGGGATGGTCCTCGAGGTAGCGCACCCCGTCCCAGGGCTCGGCGCCGCGGGTGTGGTACTGGCCGAGCGCCAGGTCCCCGGGCACCCGGTCGTCGAACATTACCGCCTCGAGCAGCGCGTCGACCCTGTCGGCGGTCACCGAACCGAAGCTGACACGGCATTTCCCGGGCATCTGGATGTCGACGATCGGTTCGTCGGAGCACATCCCGTTGCAGCCGACCTCGACGACTTCCCCCTTTTTGCCCCGCCGCTCCAGGAATTCCTTCACCGCGGCGATGGTCCGGGCCGCGCCCGCCCCCAGGCCGCAGGTCCCCGCGCCGATGAAGATGACCGGATGCGCAACCCGCTCGCGCCGGAGCGAGGCCAGCAGCTGCTCGAGCGTCCCGGCCTCCCGGGCGCCGGCGAACGGTTCCGACTTGAGGTCGCCCAGCAGGCTTTCGGAGATTTCGCGGAAACCGACCCAGCATTTTCCCGTCGGCGCCAGCGTCCTGTCGAAGGAATTAAGACTCATTTTTGGACTCCGTTTCTCTGCATTCCTGGATGATTTTGACCAGCTTCTGGGGGGTGACCTTCGCGTAAAACTCGCCGTTGAGGTTCATGACCGGGGAGAGTCCGCACGCTCCCATGCAGGCCACCGTTTCCAGGCTGAACAACCGGTCGCGCGAAGTCTGCCCCGCCTTGAGCTTCAGCATCTTTTCGGCCATTTCCAGCACCCGGTTGGATCCCTTGACGTGGCATGCGGTCCCCCGGCAGACGGTGAAGTGGTACTTGCCGCGGGGCTGGAACCGGAATTGGTTGTAGAATGTCGCCACCCCGTAGATCTTCGTGGCCGGCAGCCTGAGGTGTCTGCCGATCCGGGCCACCGCTTCACGGGAGAGATACCCCTGGCTTTCCTGAACCTCCTGCAGGATGGGAATAAGGGCGTCCCTGCCCGCCCGCGGGAATTTCTTCAGGACCGATTCCACGTCGTTCATGATGTGCTCTCCTTTATCGTCGATGGCGCCTGGGCCGGCGAGGCCGCCTGTTCCGTTTTCAGGGACCGGCGCGCAAAAAAGGCCACTCTGTCCAGAGACATGGCCAGGTCGATGTTCTCCACGTAAACCCCCGCGGGCACCTCGAGCGGGGTCCGGGCGAAATTCAGGATGCCCCGGATCCCGGCGGCGACGAAGACATCGGCCACGTATTGGGCTTCGGTGTCCGGGACCGCGATGATGCCCACGCTGATCCCCTCCCGGCGGATCACTTCCCCGGCGCTGTCGATCGAGTGGCACCGGCACCCGTAAATCAGCCGGTCGAACTTTTCCGGGTCGGCCTCGAAGCTGGCCGTGACCCGGAGGTTCGGCCGGCGGCCGGTGAAGAATTTCAGAAGGGCGAGACCGATGTTTCCCACCCCCGCGATGGCCGCGCGCTGTTCGCTCGAGGGGAAAACGTAGGCCTCGATGCACTCGATCAGCCGGCGCACCTCGTACCCCCGTGCCGGGGTGCCGCTGTACCCGAGAACCATGATGTCCCGGCGGACCTGGGCTGCCGTCACCTGCGCTTTGGCCGCAAGGAGGTGGGAGTACGCGTACGTCTGCCCCTCGGTCTCGAGGTCTCTAAGCGCTCTCCAGTAATGAGTTAAGCGCCCTATGGTCCGATACGATGCCCTGTTCAATTCATCGCTCCGTTATTTCTTTCGCATTGTGATTCGTTTCACACGGCATGTCAAGCAAAAACTGGCCATCACGCGAATTCCTGGAATGCCGCGCCCGGTCGGTCCTATTCCGAAAGCCGGATATGGTGGGTTTGAAGGGTCCGGGCCGTGGCCCGGTCCAGGTTCGCCGCCGCCGCGGCGAGGTCCGCGCGGGCACGCACCTCCCGGCTCCGGGCCGCGATAAAGGCAGACTGCCGCTCGAAGACCAGGAACATGGTGGAGGTGCCCGCCTCGAACTGCCGCTGTTCGCTCCCGTATTGATCCTCGGCCGCCCGGCGCGCGGTGACGGCCGCTTCGTACCGGATCCCGGCCGCATTCCACTGTTCGAGCGCGTTGCGGACATCGGCCTTCACGTACATCTCCGTTTGCCGGCGCAGGAGCTCGAGCCGCCTCCCTTCGGCCCGGGAGGCGGCCGCGTTCCCGGCCGCCGCGCGGTTGCGCAGGGGGAGTGAAATCTGGATCCCCACCTTGGCGGTAGGATAGCGTCCGTCCCAGATATTGGTGAGCGACTGGCGGTTTCCTCCCAGCAGGTGCTCCGGGACCGATCCCACCGGGAAGTCGCCGAAGGGATTCGCCGCCTGGCGGCTTCCGGCCAGGCCCGACGCCGCGAAAGTGGCGACGGCGTCGACCTGCGGCTTCTTCTGGTCCTGCCAGTAGCGCGTGTCGATGGCGTTGATGGCGATACGGAGCGCGCTCTCGGTCAGTTCGGGCCGCCCGGCGAGTGCCTGCCGGAGCGCCTCGGCGGGATCGGGCGGCTTGAAATCGGCCGCGGGCGGTGTTTCGGGAACCAGGGCGGTCTCCCACAGGGGATCCTCCGGGCCGGACGCGATCATCTGCTTCAGGTTGTTTTCCGCGGCCGTGAGGGCCTGTTGCGCGGCGGCCAGCCCCTGCAGGAAAGTCGCCACCTGGGTCTCGGCGGCGACCACTTCGATCGGCGCCAGGATCCCCTGCTCCGCCTGCCGGCGGTTGCTTTCGTATTGCGCCCGTGCCAGCTCGACCGCCTCGCGCTGCACCTGGAGGTTCTGCCGCGCGTAGGCGAGTTCCCAGTAGAGTTCGACCCCCCGGGTCACCCGTTCGATCACCTTCTGCCGCAGCTGTTCCCCGCCCAGCTCCCGGTTGCGGCGGGCCACCATCAGGGCGCGCCGGCCGGAATCGATGCGCAGGCCGCGCCACAGGGGCTGACTGTAATTGAAGGTCAGCGACGATGGGTACTGCGGGTTGAGCTGGCTGAAGAGGCTGTCGCTCTCCTCCTTGGCGTCGGAAAAGACCAGGCTGTAGGTCGAACCGATCCACGGCAGGTTCCCGCTGATCTTCGGATTGAACGACAGCTCCTTGTTGACCAGCCGGCCGCTCGACGATCCGCCGATGGCGGAGGCGATCGGGATCGCCGTCTTGGACCTGAAGGCTTCGAAGCCGAGCACCGGGTCGAAATGCCCCTTGGCGGTCTCGATTTCGTACCCGGCGCTCTCGAGGGCGATGCGGGAGATGGCGAGTTCGGGATCGTTGGCCAGAACCCACTCGATCACCTGTCCCAGGGCGACCGGGAGTTCTCCCTCTATCCCGATGCGGGGGCGCATCGGGTCCTCCCCGGGTGCCTGGGCGGCCCCGGCCGTCCGGGGGAGGAACGAGATGGCCAGGACCGCCGCGACCAGGGCGGCCGCCGCCGCTTTCGCCGCCCGCTTCGCGGGCCAGCGGATGAAACGGCGCGAGCGGAGCCAGAGCCCGAGGTCCTCCCAGAGCGAGTAGAAGACCGGGACCGCCAGGAGCGTAAGACCGAGGCAGAGGGTCTGCCCTCCCGCCACCATCCACCCGATGGAGTGGTTGGTACCGGCCCCCGCCCCGCGCGACAGCAGGAGGGGAATCATGCCGCACACCAGGGCCATCGTGGTCATCAGAATCGGCCGCAGCCGGTCCCGGTTGGCCTGGATGATGGCCTCGTAGCGCTTCATCCCCGCGGCGCGCAGGCCGTTGGTATGATCGATCTGGAGGATGGCGTTCTTCTTCACGATGCCGAAGAGCAGGAGCAGCCCCAGCCCCGACATGATGGTGATGTCCTGCCCGGTCACGAGCATGGCCAGGAGCCCGAACGGCACCGCCAGCGGCAGCGAGATCAGGATCGTCACGGGATGGATGAACGACTCGAACTGCGCCGCCAGGGCGATGTACATGAAGATGAAGGCGAGCGCGAACGCCACCGCGAAGTTGTAACCCGCCTTCCCCATTTCCCCCGTCATCCCCGTCGCGCCCCCCCTGTAGCCCGGCTCCATGTCGAGTTCCTCGATGAAACGTTCGAATCCCGCCACGGCGGTGGACTGGGAGCCCCCCGGCCTGAGGTTGCCGGAGATCTCCACGATCCGCTGCCGGTTGAGCCGCTCGATGGCCGAGGGGCCGAAGCTCTCGCGCGCCCGCACGACCTCCCTGAGGCCGACCGACCCGGTGGAGGAAGCCACCGCGAGCTTTTCCAGCCCCTCGACGCTGCCGCGGAAACGCCCCTCGGCCTGCACCACGACGTCGTACTGGTCCTCCCCGGCGTTGAAGGTGCCCACGGTCTGGCCCGCAACCAGGGTATTGAGCGCCTGCTGGACCCCCTGGACCGAAACCCCCAGGTCGGCCGCCCGCTCCCGGTCGATATCCAACCGCACCTCAGGCTTGCCCGAGCGCACCGAACTGTCGATGTCGACGAGGTCCGGGAGGGTCCGTGCCCGGGCCACCAGCCGGTCGGAATATTCCGACAACCTGGCGATGTCGGGCCCCTGCAGGTAGTACTGGACGTCGCTCATCCCGCCCGGCCCGATCCCGCTCGAGGCGGCCACGGAGAGGAACACCTCCTCCGCGTGGTTTTGAAGCATCTCCCGGACCCGCGTGGCCATGTCGTTGGACGACTCGTCCCGCTCCCCGATGTCCACCAGCTTGACGTAGATGGAAGACTCGTTGGTGCCCCCGCCCGAGTCCCCGCCCACGGTGTTCAGCGTGTGGGTCACCCCCTCGAGCCCGCGCACCCTCCGGGCGATGTCCTCGGAATAGCGCGTGGTTTCGGCGAGCGAACTCCCTTCGGGGAGGCGGATGTTGATGTTGAACTGCGACTGGTCGTCGCGGACGAACATGTTCTTGCCGCTCAGCATGAAGAGCGGGACGATCGAGAGCATCACCCCGACGCAGGCGAGCACGACGGTCTTGCGGTGAGCCATCGCCCAGACCAGCGCGCGGGTATAGGTGGCGTCGAGGAAGCGGAAGAACTTCGCGTCCTTCGACCGGCGCCCCGTCCCTTCGGCCGGCGGGCGCACGAAGCGCGAGCAGAGCATGGGGGTGAGCGTGAAGGACACCAGCATGGAGACCACCACGGCCCCGGCGCAGGTGAAGCCGAAGGCGCTCATGAAGCGTCCCGTCATCCCCCCCATGAACCCGACCGGGACGAAGACGGCCAGGAGCGAGACCGTCGTCGCCAGCACGGCGAGCCCGATCTCCTTGGTCCCGCGTTCGGCCGCCTCGAACGCCCCCATCTTCTTCTCCTCCATGTACCGGTAGATGTTCTCCAGCACGATGATGGCGTCGTCGACCACGACCCCCACCATCAGGGTCAGGGCGAGCATGGTGATCTGGTTCATGGTGTAATCGAAGATGGCCATCACCGAAAAGGCGGAGATGATGGAAACCGGGATCGCGACGGCCGCGATCAGGGTCGTGCGCCAGTTGGCGAGGAAGAAGTAGAGCACGATGCAAGCCAGCAGGCTCCCCTCGAACAGGTGGTTGCGGATGTTGTTGATGGCCGCCTGGACGAAGATCGACTGGTCGCTGATGATTTCGACCCTGACGTCCCTGGGCAGTTCCGACCGCACCTGTTCCAGCCTGCGCTTGACCGCCTCGGCGACTTCCACGGTGTTGGTCCCCGACTGCTTGTACACCGCCAGCTGCACGGCCGGGTTGCCGTCGAGGCGCACGGCCGAAGTCGGCTCCTCGCTCGAGTCCTCGGCGCGCCCGATGTCACGCACCTTGACGCTGTAGCCGCCGCGGGTCGCGACGGCGATGTCGTTGAACTCCGCCGGCTCGGTGATCTTGCCCGAGGTGCGGATCGTGAAATCCCGGGCGCCCGAACGGAGGCTGCCGCCCGGCATCTCCATGTTCTGGCTCCGCACCGCCGCGATCACCTCGGTGACCGTCAGGTCATAGGCGCGCAGGCGGTCGGGGTCGAGAATGATGCGGATTTCCCGGTTGGCCCCCCCCTGGATCCGGACCTGCCCGACCCCTTCGGCGTTCTCGAGCTTCTGCTTGAGCAGCTTGTCGGCGATCAGGGTGACGTCGCGGGTGGAGCGCGGGGCGCTGACGGCGATCTGCAGCACGCTGGAGGCGTCCGGGTCCATCTTGGACACCACCGGGACCTCGGCGCTCGCCGGCAGCTCGTTGATGACCTGGTTGATCTTGTTCTGCACCTCCTGGGCGGCGACGTTCCCGTCCTTGGACAGGGCGAACTCGATCCGGACCAGGCTCATCCCCTCCGAGGAGGTGGAGGTGAGCTCCTCGAGCCCGCTGATGCTGTTGACCGCATCCTCGATCTTCTTGGTGATCTCGTTTTCGACCTCCTCGGGGGAGGCCCCGGGGTTGACCACGGTGACCATCACGAAGGGGGCGTCGATCTTGGGCATCCGGTCCACGCCGAGCGAGAAATAGGTGAAGACGCCCGAGACGATGAACGCGAGGATCAGCATCGTCGCAAAAACCGGGCGCTTGATGCAGAGTCTGGCAAGGGAGTGCATGACTGGAGTCCTTTATGGACGGGTGGAGACGGGGGCGCCGTCGTACAGGTCCGTTTGGTTTGAGAGAATCACCGTTTCGCCGCCTTCGAGCCCGCTGAGGACCCGCACCTGGTCGCCGTCGGAATCCCCGCGGAGCACCACCCTCAGGCGCGCGACCCCGTCGGCGACGATATAGACGTGGCTGGCGTCGGTCGTGTTGTCGTAAAACACGGCCCGCTCCGGAACAAAGACCGCCCGCTCCGTCCCCGGCAGATTCACCCTGGCGCTCGCGAACATGCCCGGCCGGAGCTCGGCCCGGGGGTTGTCGAACCGGGCCTCGGCGATGAAGACGCGGGAAATGGAGTCGACGGCCGGCACGACGGCGCTGACCCGCCCGGCGAAATCCCGCTGCGGGTAGGCGGCCACGCGCGCGGTCACCCCCATGCCGGTCTTGACGAGAGCCGCCTGTTGTTCGGGGATCTCGAGCCGGAGCTTGACGCGCGCGATCCTCACCAGGGTCGCCACCTTGTTACCGGTTCCGAGCCACTGCCCGACGGCCGTAGGCCTGTCGGTGACATAGCCGTCGAACGGCGCACGGATGGAGGTGTCCTCCAGGTTCTTCCGGGCCTGGGCCACCTGGGATTCCGCCGCGGCCAGGGCGGCGCGGGCGGCCTCGATCGCCCCGAAGTTCTGCCGCGCCGCGTTGAGCTGGCCCTCGTACTGCCTGCGGGCGGAGTTCGCGGCGGCCTCGGCCGTCTCCTGCTGGGTGCGGAACTTCTCAAAGCTGCTCTGGGAAACGTCCCCGCTCCGGACCAGGTTTTCATAGCGCCGCGCGTCGGCGGCGGCCAGCCGAGCCGACGCCAGGGCCGACTCGTAGGCCGCCCTTGACGAGGACACCTCCGGGACCGATTCGGGGTCGAACGCGCCCGGCCCGCTGTGGCCCACCCGCGACTCGGCCTGGCGCAGCATGAATTTCGACTGTTCCAGGGCGGCGCGCGCCTGCTCGAGCCGGAGTTCGGCTTCGCGCTGTTCGAGCCGGCAGATCACCTCGCCCTTTTTCACGAAATCGCCCACGTCCACCGGGGTGGCGGCGACCCGCCCGCCCGCGGCCGGGGCGAGATCGGAAGTCTCCTCGGCGATGAAGGAGCCGTTGGCGCTGAAGGAGGAGGCGACCTCCTTCACGAGCGCCTTGCCGACGGCATATTCGGCCTCCGGCGCGGAAACCGCTTCCGCCTTGCGGGCGGGGCCCTGCGGGCCGGAGCATGCGGACAACGACAGCACAACCATGAACAGGAAGATGGGAATTCGTGACATGTTCAGCTCTTCGCCTTTCTGTGGCCTGCCTTGGCGACCCCGCGCCCTTTGCGGCCGGCAGGCGCCGGGGATTTTCGGATCCCCCCGAGCAGGATCCGGGCGAACTGCCGCGCCAGCTCCTCGTCGGGAAGGTCCAGGGTCGGCGCATTCATGATCCGGGTGATCTGGCCGTACTGGTGCGCCAGGGCCCCCAGCGCGATCAGGAGGGTGTGCGGGTCGCCCTCGACCAGCGCGCCCTCGCGCTGCCGACGCCGGATGTAGGCCACCAGCTTCTCGAACGTGGCGGCGTACTGCTCCTTCATCCGGGCCAGCCCCTGCCCGTGCCCTTCCAGGGCGGCGAACAGGATGACGCGTTGCAGCGCCGTGTCGTTGACGTAGGCCTCGAGGATGCGCCGGATGAAAACGACCGCCAGGCCCTCGTCGTCGCTCCGCTCCATGCAGGCCTCGACCTGCTCCCGCCACGAGTCCTCGTCCCCGGTGTCGAAGTGGAGTTCCAGCACCGCGCTGTAGAGCGCCTCCTTGGAAGGGAAATGCTGGAAGATAATGGCCTCGGTCACCCCCGCGGCGGCGGCGATTTCCCGGGTGGTCGCGCCCTTGAACCCCTTGCGGGAAAAAACGTTCAGCGCGGCCTCGAGCAGCTGCTGCTGGCGGTCGGGTGCGGACATTCGCTGGGGTGCCGGGCGCGCATCGTTCATAGGGGGCCAATATTAAGTAAGCGCTTACTTACTTGTCAAGACCTCTATTACGTCCCGGACCCCCCTCCCGTTACGCCGACCGTGCTCCCGACGCCGGGTCAGCAGGGAAAAATCACGCGGAACTCGCTCCCCTCCCCCGGACGGCTCCGGACCGCCAGGCGTCCCCCGGCGCGCTCCACCAGCCGCCTGACGATCGCCAGCCCCAGGCCGTTCCCCTCGACCCCCCGGGTCTCCTTCCGCTTCTCCCGGAAAAATTCCTCCCCGAGCCTGGCGAGGTTGCCGGGTTCGATCCCGATGCCGGTATCGCTCACGGCGATCTCCAGCCCCTCCCCCGAACGGCCGGCCCGGACCGTGACGCTCCCCGAGGCGCGGTTGTACTTCACGGCGTTGCCCACCAGGTTTGTCAGGAGGGTGCGCAGGTCGTCGGCCGGAATCGTGCAGGGGGGGAGTTCGGGCGCGAGATCGACCTCGATGCGGACCGACCGCGCCGAGGCCCGGTCGCGCCAGAGCTCGACCACCTCGCCGACGACGGTCGGGGTGTCGGCGGGAGCGTCGGGTCGCCGGGGGGCTCCCTCGTGTTCGATGCGCGAGAGCGACAGGAGGTCGGAAATGAGTTCCCCGAGGCCGTCGATCCGCTCATCGGCGCGGTCCAGGAAGGAGAGGTAGGGCCCGAGGTCGTCCCCCAGGCTGCGGTCCCTCATCACCTCGACGATCGATTTCAGGGCCCCGAGCGGGGCGCGCAGCTCATGGACCAGGGTGCGGGTGAAACGGGCCTTTTCCAGCGCCATCCTCCGCACCGAGGAGATGTCCACCGCCGTCACGATGCGCCCGAGCATGGCGCCCTCGTCGTCGTAGAATCCGCTCACGGTCACGAACAGGCGCCGCTCGCCCCGTTCCGCCTCGAAAACCGCGGGCGCGGGGTTTTGCGGGTCGAGTGCGGCCACGGCGGGGGCCAGCACGCCGCCGCCCAGGGCCGGACCCACCTGCCGCCCCAGGAGTTCACCGGCCGCCGCACCCAGCATCTCCTCCATCGCGCGATTGGCCAGCACGATCTCCCCCTCCCGGTTGACGGCCAGCACGCCGTCACGGAGGCTCGCCACCAGCGAGTGGGTCTGGCTCTTCTCCGAGGCCAGTTCGCGCAGGCTGGCCGCGTGGGCCGCCCGCAGCTCGCCGGCCTCGTCGCGCAGCTTCTTGTAGCCGAGCAGGGTGTCGACCGCCCCGAGCAGGTCGTCCGGGGAAAAGGGTTTTGGGAGGAAGAGGTCGACCCCCTGCCGGGTGGCGAAGACGGCGGTTTCGATGTTGGCATAGGCCGTGATCATGCACGTCATCACCTCCGGGCACCTCTGGCGGATCGACCGCAGGAGCGTCAGGCCGTCCACGTCCGGCAGCCGGTAGTCGATCAGGGCGACATCGTACGGCTGCTGCGTAATGAGTTCCTGCGCCCGGCGCCCGCAGTCCGCGGTATCCACCTCGTACCCTTCCAGGGTCAGGATCTCCCCTACGCCCGAAAGGATCCCGGGCTCGTCGTCCACCACGAGGATGCGTGCGGCCATGGCTCACCTCCCCCCGGCCGGTTCGTCCGGGCCGCCGAGCCGCTCACGGACCACGGCCAGGAGGCGGTGGGCGCTGACGGGCTTGTCGAGGAAGTCATCGAGGTGCGACCACTCCCGGAGCGCCTCCCGCTCCCGGGCGAACCCGATCCCCGTCTCCGAGGCGACGCCCGAGAGCATCACCAGGGGGGTGAGGCGGAAGCGCTCCTCGCGCCGGATGCGGTGCGCCAGCCGGAATCCGCTGTCGGTGTGCTCCATCATGAGGTCGAGGAGGATCAGGTCCGGTGTTTCCTCCCGGAGCAGCTCGAGCGCGGCGTCGGTCCCGCCGGCCGTGAGCACCGTGTATCCGCGGGCGCCGAAGAAAGCCTTCTGCGCCTCGAGGAAAACGGGATCGTCGTCGATGAAGAGGAGTGTGTGTTTCCCGGTGTTCGCTTTCAGTTCGTTCATGACGTCATGCTCCTTGTCTGCCGCGCCTGGCTCGCGGGCAGTTCGATGAAAAAGGCGGCCCCTTCCCCCGGCGCCGACTCGAACCAGATCGACCCGTGGTGCATCTTGACGATGCCGTAGGTGATCGCGAGCCCGAGGCCGGTGCCCCGGCCTATGCTCTTGGTCGTGAAAAAGGGCTGGAATATGCGGTCGTGGTCTTCCGCGGGGATGCCGCAGCCGTCGTCCCGGACCGCCAACCGGACCCGGTCGCGGGCGCCCGCCCATTCGAGCGACACCGTCACCTTCCCGCCGCGGTCCCCCAGCGCCTCGATCCCGTTCCGCACCAGGTTCACGACGACCTGCGTCATCTGGTCGGCATCGATGTCGGCCTCGATCGGTTCGGGGACCGGCTCCAGCGACAGGCGGACGCCGGCGCGCCCGAGGGCCGCGGCGTCGAAGGACTTTTCGAGGACCCCGGCCAGGAACCGGTCCAGCCGGCAGGGAGAGAACCGCACGCGGTTCTGGCGGGCGAAATCGAGCAGGCCCGCCACGATCCTCTTGCAGCGCTGGGTCTCCTTCTGCACCAGGTCGATGTCCCTGGCCACCGCCGCCCCGCCCCCCACCTTGCGCTCGATGAGGCCGGCATAGAGGAGGATGGTCCCCAGGGGGTTGTTCAGTTCATGGGCGATCCCCGCCGCCAGCTGCCCGAGCGAGGCCAGCTTTTCGGTGCTTACCAGCTGGCGGTGGATTTCGCGCAGGTCCCGCCAGGGCACGTGCAGCTCGTGGCACACCCGCTCGGCCTGGTCGATCAGGAAGGGGAGGCACATCGCCTCCTCGGCCAGCCCGTTGACCACCGCCGCCGCCTTGGCCCTGCACGTGGGATAGCCGCAGGCGCCGCAGTTCAGCTCGTCCTCGGGCGTGAACTTGTTCGTGCGCGCCAGGACGTTGCGGATCTCCTCCTCGGTGGGTTCCGCGAGGCGCCGGTCGTCGCGGGAGAAGTCCCTCTCGAGCCGTTCCGGGGGGGCGCCCCCCCCCGTTCCCGGCCGCGCCTGCCGGGCGAAGTCGCAGATGCTCGCACGCCGGCGGTGGCGGGCGGCCGCCCGCGACATGCCCGGCCCCTCGTGGCAACCGTGGCACATCAGGGCCTCCACCAGGCGTGGACGGATTCCCCCCGATTCCATGTCGGCCAGCACCTCGTCGGTTTCGCGCCGCCCGGTGGCCACGACGAAGCGCCCGTCGAGCGGGTCGGATTCCAGGCCGGCGCTGATCAGCAGCCCCCCGACCAGGGGGAAGGCGCGGCCCGAGCCCGCCCGCGGCGGGTCGGCCGCCGACGGCTCCGCGCTTCCCGGTTCGATGCCCCGCTGCGCGAACAGGCGCCGGATTTCGCTGAAGGTCAGGACCTCGTCGACCACCGGGGGCAGGAGCGGGTCCCTGGCCTCCACCTTCTTGGCGATGCAGGGGCCGATGAAGACGCAGCGCACCTCCGGGCCGTGGATCGCGCGCACCTCCTCGGCGATGGCGATCATGGGAGAGACGATCGGGGCCAGCCGGGGGACCAGGTCGGGGTGATACTTCCGGATGCGCTCGACGATGGCGGGGCACGCGGTGGCGATCCAGGACCCTCCGGGGTCCCGGGAGAGCAGTTCCTCGTAGGCGGCCGAAACCCGGTCCGCCCCCCTGGCCACCTCGACGACATAGCGGAACCCGGCGGCGCGCAGGGCCCCCACCACCCGGTCCGGCTCGATCCCGGCGAACTCGGCCGGATAGGAGGGGGCCACGAGCGCCGCCACGGGGAGCGCCCCCGACAGCAGGGCGTTCGTCAACTCCACGCCCGACACGTAGGTCTTGGCGTTCTGGCTGCACACGGTGGTGCAGCGTCCGCAGGCGATGCAGCGTTCCGCCACGACCGACGCCTGACCGTCGACGATGCGGATCGCCTTCACCGGGCAGGAGCGGACGCAGGTGTAGCACCGGCGGCAGTTCTGTTTGATGGTCTCGATGGCGGTGAACATGATGACGCTCCCTTTCCGCGACGCCGCGCCCCGCTAGGGTCGCTCGCTCCGGTCGCTGTAGCCCCGGTGGAGCCACTGGTGGCCCTTCCGGCTCCCGGCCCCGCCGAGGACCTCCTCGTACAGGCGAAGCACCGCCCGGTTTTCGTGGGCCCCCTGCAGCTTCTCCCTCCGGTCCGCGTCGCGGATCTTGCCGCGCAGCGCCTTCAGGCCCCCTTCGGAAACCGACCGGGGCTGTCCCCCTCCGCCGATGCAGCCTCCCGGGCAGCTCATGACCTCGACGAAATCGAGCGGCAGCGTTCCCGCCTCGACCTGCTCCAGCAGCGCGCGCGCGGCCCCGAGTCCGCTCACCACCGCGCAGCGCAGTTGCCGCCCGCCCAGGGTGACGGTAAAGGTCCGGAGCCGTTCGTCCCCCTGGAGGGGCGTCAGCACCGACGGGCCCAGCCTGCTGGAATCCCCTTTGAGGTGGGCCGCTGTCCGGAGCGCCGATTCCAGCACGCCCCCGCTCCCCCCGAACAGGCGACCGCCGCCGCTGGCCTCCGCGAAAGGCTCGTCGAGTTCCGCGGGCTCGAGGTCCGCATCGAGCCGCAGGCCGAATTTCTCCAGCAGCGGGCCGAGCTCCCGCGTCGTGAGCACCGCGTCGAGGTCCCCGACCTCCACCGCCTCGTACTTCTTCGCCGTGCAGGGCATGACGGCGACCGAGAAAAGGCGGCGTCCCGGCTGCGCCGCCCGCTTCCTGATGAGGGTGGCCGCCATCTGCTGGGGCGATTTGCATGTCGAGAGGTTCCCGATGAAGCGCGGACGGTGCAGCTCGACGAACCGGACCCAGGAGGGGCAGCAGCTGGTGAACATCGGCAGCGGCCCCCCCCGCTCCAGGCGGCCGAGAAACTCGTGCGCCTCTTCCATGACCGTGAGATCGGCCGTGAACGCCGTGTCGTAGACCGCGTCGAAACCGATCCGCCGCAGCGCCCCGCTGAGCAGCCCCAGCGCTTCCGGAACGCCCCGCAGCCCGAGCTCCGCGGCCAGCGTGGCGGGAACGGCCGGCGCGATCTGGGCGACCACCCGGGTCCCGGGATCCGCCAGCGCCTCGACCAGGCCGGCGAACGCGCTCTTCTCCCGCAGGGCCCCGGTCGGGCACACCCTCACGCACTGTCCGCAGAACACGCAGTCCGAAACGTCCAGGCCCGCGTCCGCCCCCGGCCGGACAAGGGTGCGGAACCCTCGGCCCGCGTAGTCGATGGCGCCGATCCCCTGCACGTCTTGGCACACCGTCACGCAGCGCCCGCACAGCACGCACTTGTTGGGATCGCGCACGATGGCGGGGGAGGAAACATCGACCGGGTGTCCCTTGGGCCCTCCGCCGTAGCGGCGCCCGCGGATGTCCATCCCGGCGGCCAGGCGGGAAAGCTCGCAGTCCCCCGAACGTTCGCAGTACAGGCAGTCGTCCGGGTGGCTCGCCAGCATCAGTTCCACGATGTTGCGCCGGATGCGCAGGACACGCGGGGAATGGGTCCGGACGGAAAGCCCCTCCCGGACCTTCATCGTGCAGCTCGTCTCGAGCCGCGGTTGCCCCTCCACCTCCACCAGGCACACCCTGCACGAGGCGTGCGGCACGGAGGAGTGCTCCATGGCGCACAGGTGGGGGATCCGGATGCCTGCCCGGGAGGCGGCCGCCAGCACCGTTTCCCCCTCGTGACACGCCACCGCTCTTCCGTTGATCTCGATATTCACAGTGTCACCTCCCGCCACGGCGCCTTTTCGATGGCGTCCTTCGGACAGACCGGGACGCAGGCGCCGCAGCCGATGCAGCGGTCCTCGATGATGTAATGGGCCTGTTTGCGCTCGCCGACGATGGCCCCCTGCGGGCATTCCTTGCGGCAGATCCCGCACCCGATACAGAGGGCGTTGTCGATGGCAAAGGTGCGCAGGCCTTCACAGGCCCCCGCGGGGCAGCGGTGCTCGTAGAGGTGCGCCTCGTACTCGTCGCGGAAGTAGCGCAGGGTCGAGAGCACCGGGTTGGCCGCCGTCTGGCCGAGCCCGCACAGCGACCCCTCCCGGATGGTTTCCGCCAGTTCCTCGGCCGCCATCAGCCCCCGGAAGCGCAGCAGCCGCTCCATTTCGCTGTCGACCGGTTTCCGGCAGAGGGCCTCGAGGATCTCGTACAGGCGCGTGGTCCCCTCGCGGCAGGGGGTGCACTTGCCGCACGATTCCGACCGGATGAAGTCCATGAAGTACTTGGCCACGTCCACCATGCAGGAGCGTTCGTCCATGACGACCAGACCTCCCGACCCCATGATGGCCCCCCGCTCCTGCAGCGCGCGGTAGTCGACGGGCACGTCGAGCCGGTCGGCCGGGAGGCATCCGCCGCTCGGTCCCCCGATCTGCACCGCCTTGAGGCGGTGGCCCGGCAGGGCGCCCCCCCCGATCTCCTCCACGATTTCGCACAGGGGCATGCCGATCGGGACCTCCACCAGGCCGCTCGAGCGCACGGCGCCCGACAGGGCGAAGACCTTCGTGCCCGAGGCGCCCGCGCCGATGCCGGAAAACCATTCCGGGCCCCTCTCCAGGATGGGAGGGACGTTGGCCAGCGTCTCGACGTTGTTAAGGACGGTGGGTTTGCCGTAGAGCCCCTTCTCGGCGGGATACGGGGGGCGGGGACGCGGCATGCCGCGCCGCCCCTCGATGCTGTGGATGATGGCCGTCTCCTCGCCGCAGACGAAGGCTCCCGCCCCCGGCTTGATCCGCACATCGAAGGAGAACTGGCTGTCGAGGATGTTATCCCCGAGCAGCCCCGCCTCCCGGAGCGCCGCGATGGCCGCCTCCAGCCGCTCGATGGCCAGCGGGTACTCGGCTCGGCAGTAGATGTATCCCTTCCGCGCCCCGATGGCGTAGGCCGCGATCTGGAGCCCCTCGAGCACGCGGAAGGGGTCCCCCTCGAGCACGGCCCTGTCCATGAAGGCCCCGGGGTCCCCCTCGTCGGCGTTGCAGATGACGTACTTTTCGGCGCTCGCCTGGTCGTGGGCGATGCGCCATTTGCGCCCCGTCAGGAATCCCGCCCCCCCCCGGCCGCGCAGCCCCGAGGCGACCAGGGCATCGCACACCTCGGCCGGAGTCATGGAGGAAAGCGCGCGGCTGAGGCCTCGGAGCGCCCCCCGTGCGAGCGCCGCGTCGAGCGACACGGGATCGATGATGCCGCAGTTGG
Organism: Acidobacteriota bacterium; assembly: GCA_012729555.1. Lineage (NCBI taxonomy): Bacteria > Pseudomonadati > Acidobacteriota > Acidobacteriota bacterium. The sequence goes on along the minus strand of JAAYCX010000011.1, from coordinate 72,439 downwards.
CCAGCACCACCTTCTGCTGGCGGGCGAAGAAAGGGACCCGGCCGATCTCCGGCAGGGAGGCCAGGGGCCCCGTCGTCCCGTCGTGCCGGCCCAGGGCGAGCGGGTGGTCCGGTCTGCCCCGCAGCAGCACGTCTCCCAACAGGCCGTCCACATTGTCGCGCGTCACGCCCGCGTAGGCGATGCGGGGGCCGCCGGGAAGGGCGATATCGACGAACACCTCCTTCTGGCAGTAACCGATGCAGCCGACATCCACGATGGCGGCATCCAGCCGGTTTTCCCCCAGGAAGGCCTCGACCCGTTTCCGGATCGCCCCGGCGCCGTTGGCAAGCCCGCAGGTGCCCATGCCGAGGAAGATCAGGATCCCCTCCCCCCCCCGGCGCGCACGGGCGAGCCGATCGGCGCGCAGCTGACGGCACCCGGGGCCGTCGTGGCACAGCGGGCCCTTTTCGATGCACGCCACGGCGTTCACGCAGGGGGACGAAGGCCGGTGCCGGCAGGCGTCGCAACAGGGCTGCAAAAGTTCGCTCTTGTTCATAATCACCTCGAAAGATCGTCGATCATCCTGTCCAGCTTCTCCTCGTCCACGTTGCCGTGGAATTCGCCGTCGACCCGGACCACGGTCGCGATCGAACAGGCGCCGAGGCACGCCGGGGTCAGCAGCGTGAAGCGACCGTCGCGGGAGTTCCCGTTCTTCTGCAGCTTGAGCCTCCGGCGCAGGTGGTCGCACAGCCTCCCGCTCCCGCGCACGTGGCAGGCCGTGCCGCGGCAGATCTCGATCACGTGCTCGCCCAGCGGGTCGAGCCGGAACTGGTTGTAAAAAGTGGCGACGCCGTAGACGGTGCTCCGCGGCACCCCGAGCGCGCGGGCGATTCCGGCTATGGCCGGGTCCGTGACGTACCCGAACTCCTTCTGCGCCGCCTGAAGGAGCGGGATGAGGCTCGAGGGGCTGAGCTCACCCTGCCGGTCGATGATCTCGGCTATGGTCTGCATATCTCCTCCTTCCGGTCTTCCGGGATCAGGCGAGCAACCGGCGGACCGCCTGGTCGATGTCCGCGAGCGCAGCGGGCTTTTTGATGAACTCCGTCGCGGGCCAGTCGCGCCCCATGACGAATTCGAACGATCCCGACCTGCTTTCGAGGTAATCGGTGAATCCGGAGAGAATGATGATGGGGATTTCCCCCTTTTCCTTGTCCTCCTTGAGTTTATAGGCAAGGTTGAATCCGTCGGCGTCGCTGTCCATCATGATGTCGAGGAGGATGATGTCGGGCCGGGCGTTTTCGATCTCCCGCATCCCGTCCCCGCCGCTGTGGGCCGTGCGCACGCCGAAGCCCCGCGCTTCGAAGTACGCTTTCAGCGATTGGGTGAGATCCCTGTCGTCGTCGATAACGAGAATGTCTTTTCTATTCATGATCTCTCTCCTTCTGTTCAATGCCCGTTAATTTTACCACTGAGGCTTCTCTGTTACCAGGTTCACTGTGTATATTTTCACACCTAACTTCAAAAATTTTTCCCTTATCCCTCTTCCACCCGGTTTTTCACCAGGAACGAAAGCTTTTCCAGCTTGGCCGAGATATCCTCCATCTCCACGTGCACTCCGCGCGGCACGCGGATGATGGCCGGGACAAAGGAGAGAAAGGACTTCACCCCCGCCGCCACGAAGCGGTCGACGATTTTCTGAAGCCCCTGGGGCTGGCAGGCGAGGATGGCGATGTCGACCGGGCGCCCGGCCAGGATCCCTTCCGCCTCGGCGATATCGAAGCAGCGCCTCCCGGCGATCACCCTCCCGATCTTGGCGGGGTCGCTGTCGAAGACCACCTCCACCGAAAACCCGCGCTCGACGAAGCCGCCGTAGGCCAGGAGCGTGCGTCCGAGGTTGCCAACCCCCACCAGGGCCACCGGTTGGATCTCCGAGGTCCCGAGCAGGCCGGAGAGCACGGTGATCAGGTGCCGGACGTTGTACCCCCGGGAGATGTTTCCGAAGGAACCGAACAGGGAAAGATCCCGCCGGAGCTGGGCCGGGGTCACCGAGACATATTCGGCCAGCTGGTGCGAATAGACGTACTGTACCCCCTGCCCATGCAGGTCCTCCAGGACCCGCCGGTAGGTCGAAAGCCTTTCAATCGTCTGCAGCGCGATTCGCCGGCCGCCGAACTGCGCGGAAGAGGCGGTCTCGACCTGCTTTCGGATCGATTTCATCGTGCTCTCTCCTTCCACTGTTACTGTGTACTCATTCACAATTATTGTCAAGAAATTTTCTCTCTTTTTCCGGACCCCGGTGGCTGCACTTTTTGTTTTCCCCGCCCCACCGGGCGGGGCTATGATAGAGCGATCCCTGATTCCAAGGAAAGGCGGGAGTTCATGCATCGATCCCGGAAACTGCTTTTTGTCCTTCTTCCCCTCCTCGCGGCCGCCGGCTGCCGGAATCAGCCCCACCCGCCGCGGGCGGGAATCCCGGTTTCCGTGGCCCCCGTGGAGCGGGTTGCCGTCCATACCGAATGCGATCGCGCGTGCCTTGCGGGCTTCATGGACCTCTACCTCGAGGCCCTCGTCGCCCACGACGCCTCCCGGCTTCCGGTGACGCGCAACGTCAAGTACACCGAAAACGGCGTCCGCCTCAACCTGGGCGACGGTTTGTGGAACACCGCATCCGCCATGCCCGACTACCGCGTCGACGTCATCGACGAGGAAGCGGGCTCGGTCGGGCTGCTCGGCATCCTCGATGAAAACGGGAACCGGAACTGGTTCGCCGCGCGCCTCTCCGTCGACGGGGGGCGTCTCATCTCCGCAATCGAGAACCTGGTCGTCCGCAACATCTCCATGGACGCGCCGGCCGGCGCGGGCCGCCGCACGCACACCGAGCCGCACCCTCTCATGAAGCAGGTACTGCCCGAGGAAGGGCGTCTGTCGCGCGCGGAGCTGGTCGCCATCGGCAACAGTTATTTCACGGGACTCGACACCGACAACCACGGCCGGAACGTCCCCTTCGACCCCGATTGCCAGCGGCGCGAAAACGGGATGGTCATGGCGAACGACCCCGACTCCCCGGAGGGCTCCATGCAGCACATGGGGTGCCGGGCGCAGTTCGACACCGGTTTTTCCGTGATCGTGTCCGATATCCGCGAGCGCCGTTTCGAGGTCGTGGACCCTGCAACGGGCCTGGCCTTCGCGTTCGGCTATTTCGACCATGACGGGAGCACCGCACGGTACTCAACCTCGCTCGACGGAAAGAAGGTGGACGTCGACCCGATGTTCCGGCAACCCTCTTCCTTCTACATCGCCGAAATCTTCAAGATCCGCCAGGGGAGGATCCGCCAGATCGAGGCCGTCCTGACCACGGTCCCCTTCGGGATGGAGTCGGGCTGGTAGGCCCTCCAGCGGGGCGTCGTCCGGTCCCTCCCTCAGTCGATGACGAGCCAGCGGAACCAGATCGGGTGGTGCTCCCGGTACCACTCGAGCACCTCGCGGATGCGCCGCTGCTTGTCCGGCGGGAGCACCGCCTCGTCGATGCGGGAGAAGCGGACGCGGATGCGCCCGTCCTCGAGGTAGTCGAGGGCCTCCGAACAGAGCGTCTGGAGCTCGTTCCGGATCCTCCCCGAGTCGGAAATCTTCACCGGCCGGGCGCGGAAATCCTCGCCGTAGTAGAAGCGGTCGAGCAGCGGGGAGAAAACCAGCCGGCTCTTCTCGAGCGATTCCTCCAGGCGCAGCCGCAGCGTGACGCGCACGATCCCCTCCCGGGACAGGGCCGAGGTGGTCACCCGGTACGCCCCGGGCCCCACGCACTCGACCCCTTCGGCGCCGCTGTAGGGGTCGGGCAGCATGTGCCCGGCGACGGCCAGGAGGTTCCACTCCTTGAGCGGGAAGAAATCGTCGATGGCCACGGCCGAGTCCCGGAGCGGCATGCGGGCCTCGCGCGCCCGCTTCATGTCCTCGAGGTAGGAGGCGACCAGGCCGTCCCCGGGCTCCAGGCCCAGGACCGCGGCCAGCCGCCGCCGGCAGTCCCCGTCGGCGGGGTCGATCCCCATGACTTCGCGCTCCCGGTCCCAGCCGACCTTGAAGCGGGAGGTGAAGACCGACATGGAGGTCCGGGTGCCGAGGACCGGGTCGAGGCTCGAGGCCTGGACCGCCTCCGCCGTGCCCGCGTACCCGTCGAGGATGAAAAGATGGAGCCGTCCCTCGGCATCCCGCCAGGGCCCGATGGAGCGGGCGGGGGCGTAGGTGCCGGAGCTCGTGAAGACCCGCCCGCCGGTGGGCAGCGCCCAGCCGTCCTCGACCAGGTGCGCCCCCACCGCCCGCCACTCCTCCCAGAGCGAACGGAGGCGTCCCTCCCGGGCCCTGCCCGTCAGGGTCCACACGTGGACGTTCGCGCTCTCGATGCCGGGATAGGTGTCCGCGATGGCCTCGTAGACCAGGGCCCGGGGGGTGCGATAGGAAATCAGCCGGGACCGGCGCGCCGCCGTGTCGTGGACCGCGCTCGGGAGCGCCAGGGTCCCCATGTACCCCTCGTAGGGGCGGCTGACGACCAGGGGCTGGTCGTACAGGTGCAGGACCGTCATCGGCCCCGTGACCGCCCCTTCGGCGAAGCGGGAGGTGTTTTCCAGGGTGTCGATGGCGGCGCCCCAGACCGTCAGCCCGGCCGCGCGCACGTCGTCCCAGAAGCGCCCCCACCCGTAGCGGCCGTCGTTGAGCAGCCGCCGCACGAACCGGTCGAGCTTCAGGGCCACCATCGGGCGGGCATAGACCCGGCCGAACCCGAGCAGGGGGTTCGACCCCTGCTCGGGCGTCTCGCCGGCCTTGGGCATCAGCCCCTCCCCCATGCTGACCAGGAGCGCGTGGTTTTCCGGAAGGCCGCGGGAGAGATACCAGAGGGCCTCGCTGAGCGCGTAGGCGCTCTGCGCATCGGCGTCCTTCTTGATGCGGTTGACCTCCGCCTTTGTCTTCCCCCTCCCTTCACCGTACCGCCCGAAAAGCCTCGTTCCCAGGGCCGTGACGGCCGCCGCCATGATGAAGGACCGCCGGAGCCCGTCCCCGACAAAGAACCCCTCCCCGCTCCCGGAGCCGGGGCGGAGGCACTCCTCGTCGACGTCCTCCAGCCACAGATGGAACCTCCCCAGGATCGGCCGGGTGTCGAAAGCCCACTGGGCGATCCGGTCACGCCGCGCGTTCTGCATGCGTCACCTCGCTTCGGGTCGCAGGATCCGATACTGCGTATTATAGCCCTTTCGGGCCCCGCCGGAAGCGTTTCAGGCCCGCCCGCCGATTGCGCTTGCACCGACCGCCGGGGATCCCTCACAATGAACGCATCGCAGGCCCCCGCTTCCTGAAAGGGATACGACCATGGACAGACGCCCCCCATCCATGTCACGCAAGGAATTTTTGAAGAAATCATCGTCCGCCCTCCTCGTCGCGGGCCTGGTCGGCGGCGATCCCTCCGGGGCGGACACCCCCCGGGGCGCGCAGCCGCGGACGCGCCCCCTGGGACGCACCGGCCTCGAGATCTTCCCCATCGGCTTCGGCGCCACCCGCACCATGGAACCGTCGCTGGTGCGGGCGGCGGCCGAGGCGGGGATGAATTTCTTCGACACCGGCCGGTCGTATTCCGGCGGCCGCAACGAGGAGATGGTGGGAGAAGCGCTGGCGGGACGCCGCGGGAAGGTGGTCGTGCAGTCCAAGCTGGAGCTCCGTCTCGCGCCGGGGAGCGGCGCCGATCCCGCACCCGCCGACGTCCGGCGGGTCACGGGCGAAATGGGCCGGTCTCTCGAGGCCAGCCTGAGGGCGCTGCGCACCGACTGCATCGACATCCTGCTGATCCACAACGCCACCGACCCGGGGCTGGCCCACCACGAGGCGGTGCGCGCCTTCTTCGCGGGGGCGAAAAAGGTGGGAAAGATCCGGGCCCACGGCTTCTCCTCCCACGGCAACCAGATCGCGATGCTGCGGGCGGCGGCGCGCGTGAATTTTTACGACGTCGTCATGGTCCCGTACAACCACAAGGGTTCCTACGTCCACTCCAATTCCGGCCGCTCCGACGCGTGGGACCAGGCGGAGCTGGAAGCGGCGATCGGACAGGCGCGGGAACGCGGCATCGGGGTGGTGGCCATGAAGACCTGTTCCGGGGGCCCCCGCCCCCCCGCGGGGGGCGGCAAGCCCGATTTCACCAGCGCGCTCGGCTGGATCCTCGAGAGGGGACGCGTGGACGGCATGGCCGTCGCCATGGCCAATTTCCAGCAGATCCGCGAGGACCTCGCGGCCTATACCTAGGGGGATACCGCAATGAAACAGCAGACCCGCCTCCAGCGTCGCGAATTTCTCCGCTGCTCCACGGCCGCGGTGGTGGCCGGGCTGGGCGGAAGCCTTCCCCGCCCCGCCCGGGCCCAGGCATCGATCGAGGAGGCGGTCGCCACGGTCGGCCGCCTCCCGCGCACCGAACTGGGCAAAAGCGGCCGGAAGGTCTCGGTCCTCTTCGGATACGCCGGCATGCCGGCGCCGCTCGTCGAGGCCGCCGTCCGGTGCGGCATGAACTACTGGCACATGGCGAACCGCTGGGGGGATTCGGGGGTCCCGCCCGCCATCCTCAAAAACCGGGAAGCCCACTACTGCCAGGTCACGGTGGACCGGGTCGGGGGCAATCACGAGAGCGGCCGCATCGACGAGGAGGCCCATTACGCCTTCGTGCGCGAAAGCCTGGACAGGACCGGGCTCGGGTATTTTGACGATATGCAGCTGCACTTCGGCTATCACAGCGCCGCCGAGCTCAAGGCCGACCGGGGTTTCGTCCGCGCCTTCGAACGGCTGAAAAAGGAGGGCCGGGTGCGCCACCTCTGCCTGTCGCAGCACGGCTACGCCGGGAACTCCCGCGTCCCCGGCGGGGAGAGCGCGGCCGAGGTGCTTTCGGCCGTCATGCGTGACGGCGTCTACGAGCACGCCCAGCTCATGTATTCCTACGGCGAGGACCCGGCCACGACCCGTTTTCTCGAAGCGGCCCGGAAAGGGGGATTCGGCACCACGGCCATGAAGACCTCCCGCGGCATCGGCAGGATGAGGGAAGACCCGGAATTCATGCGCCGCCTCCCGGCCGGCACCACCCCCCACAACGCGCTGACGCGCTGGCTGACCGCCGGTTCGAACGTCGACACCGCCATCATCCGGGTCCGGAACCTGGAGGAATTCGTCGACACCTACTCCGGTGCCGGCCGCCCGCTCCGGGCGGCCGACCTGCGGGCGCTCGAGCTCATGACCGCCCGCGCCGACCGGACCGCCTGCCGGTTGTGCACCGAGTGCCAGCCCCACTGCCCAGAGCGGGTGCCCATCGCCGAGATCCTCCGCTTCGCCCGTTACGCCCTGGACGACCGCGATCTCGATTCCGCGCGGGAACTCTACTCGGGCCTGGAGCGCCGCGCCGACGCCTGCGCCGGCTGCCGCACCTGCATGGGCCACTGCCCGCAGGGGCTGGAAATCCCCGCAACGCTCGCCCAGGCCCACGCGCTTCTCCGGCGGGCGTAGGGGAGGCGCGGGGCCGGGGGCGCCAAGTGGCCTTGGCGGGGGGCAGGTCGCGCGGTTGTGCTTGACCACCCCCTTCCTTATGTGCCATAAAGCAGAAATGCGGCCCGGGCCGCGAGGCACCCACACCAGTCACCAAAGGAGCTTGACCCCATGGCATCCCCGACAAATCTGAGCAGAAGGCATTTTCTTTCCGGAAGCGCCCTGGCAGTGGCGCCGATCGCGCTCTCCGGAATCGGCGCCGGCCAGGCCCTGGCCCAGGGCGCGAAACCGCAGGCGAAGGGAAAGATCCTCCGGCGCAAGCTGGGGCGCACCGGCATCGAGGTGCCGATCGTGAGCATGGGCGTAATGAACGCGGACAACCCCGCGGTCGTGCAGCAGTCGTATGAAATCGGCGTCCGCCTCTTCGACACCGCCATGGGGTACCAGGCGGGACGCAACGAGGAGATGATCGGGACGGTCATCAAGAACCTCGGAGTGCGCAAGAACGTCACCATCCAGACGAAGATCCGGGTGCCGCGCCTCGGACCCGACGTCCCGGCCGACGAGGTCGCCGCCCGGCTTCGCGCCGATTTCGACGGTTGCCTCAAGCGGCTGCAGAGCGACTACGTGGACATCCTCATGCTGCACGGTCCGAGCGTGGCGCAGATGAACGACCCGGGGGTCCGCAAGGCCCTCGCCGAGGCCAAGTCCTCGCGCCGGGCGCGCTTCGTGGGGGTGTCGACCCACTCGGCCCAGGCCGATGTCCTCAACGACGCCGCCAAGACCGGGTTTTACGACACCGTCACCGTTTCGGTCAACTTCACCCAGGCCGGCGACTCCGCCCTGCTCGGCGCCATCAGGAAAGCGGCCGCTGCCGGCGTCGGCGTCATCGCCATGAAGACCCAGGCATCGGGCCGGCGCGGGTTCCAGCCGGGGCCGCCCGTCAACCAGACCGCCGCCCTGAAATGGGTCCTGCGGCACGAGGAGATCACCACCGCCATCCCGGGATACACCAATTTTGCCCACATGACCGAGGATTTCTCCGTGGCCTACGGGCTGGAGTACAACGAAGAGGAGCGGAAATTCCTGGCGGAGAAGAACCTGCAGGCGGAAATGGCCTACTGCCAACAGTGCAGCCAATGCGTGCCGACCTGCCCCCGGGGGGTGGACATCCCCACCCTGATGCGCACCCACATGTACGCAGCGCGCTACGGCAACTTCCTGCACGCGCGGGCGACCCTGGACGAGATCGGGGGGAGCGCCCGCCTGGCATCCTGCGGCGACTGCGGCGACTGCGGCGCGCGCTGTTCCAACTACGTCCGCATCGCGGAGAACATCCGCGACCTGAAATCGATGTACCTGTAGAAACCTATTTCGCGCGGAGGCAGGCCGCGGCCTGCCCGAGCGCGGCATCGGCCGACGGGCCGCCGAGGGCGATCGCGATCCTGCCGCCGCTCCGCAGCGCGGCCATGGGGCCGTAATACGCGTCGTTGCCGACAAACCCGCCGTCCCCCGGGGAGGACACCTCCCGGAGCACTTCCCCCCCGCCGGCGGTGAAGATGCGGTATTTATCCATGGCCTCCCGGGCGGCCGCCTCGCCCCCCGGCGAGAGGACCACCACCCGGGTCTCCCCGCCCCCGCTCCGGTACCTGGCCTCGAACGCCTCCCGCAGATACGTCTGCCCCAGCACGTCGGCCGGAAGGAACCGGATCGAATGAGGGACCAGGTCTTTCTCCGGGAAGAGCGCCACCTCGGGCGGGAGTCCGCCGGGAGCCCCGATCCTTTCCGCCAGGCGGAGGGCGAACTTTTCCATTTCCCGCCGGAGCTCCTCCGACTCCTCGTAGACCGCCAGCTTGGCGTAGTAGGGGCCGGCCCAGAAGTTGAGCCCCGTCTCCCCGATGTAGCCCTCCGCCCCGATCGGCCGGAAATCGGCGTCGGACTGAAGTTCGGACCGGTAGATGCCGAACGCGTTGCGCGCGTCCGCCAGCCGGTAGAGCTCGAGCAATATCGGCGAGGATTGCGCCGGGCTGCCGTACTCCGCCGCCGCCACCTGCCGGAACCCGTAGACGAAGTAGCTCTCCGCGGCGCCGTTGATCAGCTCGAACAGGTCGTCCTCGCCGAAAAACCGCACCTCCCCCCGGCGCGCCCACCCGGCGACCCCCGGGTCCTCCGGGACCAGGCCCATCATCCCCGCGGCGTCCGCCGGGGCGGCGACCTCCGCCGGTCTTTCCGGAGCCTTGTCCTTCCTGGAGCAGGACGCCAGCATCCCGGTCGCAAGCATGATTCCCAGAGCCAGAACGTTCAGCCGCCTCATAGCCGTCTCCCCCATCGGGCCGCGCCGCGGACCGCGCCCCTCTATCGATTCCCGGACGGACCCGTCCCGTCCTTCCCGCGCTCGACTTTCATACTAACGGCTTCCCCCCGGCCGGGGCAATGGTTTCTTCCCTCCCCAGCTCGAGCATGCGCTCGAGCGCGCGCAAAGCCCCGAGGGCGACCTCCGGCGGCACCGTGATGCGTTCCCCGCCCGTCCCGTCGAGCGCGCGCCTGACCGAGAGCAGGCTGCCCCGCTTCATGTTGGGACAGACCACCTCCTCGGAGACGGGGTAGAAGCGCTTGCCCGGGTTGTGCTTCCTCAGGGTGTGCAGGATCCCGGTCTCGGTGGCGATGATGAACTCCCCCGCCCCGCTCCCGGCGGCGCGGCGCAGCATCCCCCCGGTCGACAGGACGGCGTCGGCAAGCGCGCGGCACTCGCGCGCGGCTTCGGGGTGGATGAGGACTTCCGCGCCGGGATGCGCCTCCCGCGCCGCCCGGATCATGTCGGGGCGGATCCGCAGGTGGGTCGGGCAGAGGCCGTTCCACAGCACCATGTCCCTCCCGGTTTGCTCCCGGATCCAGTCCCCCAGGTGCCGGTCGGGGACGAAGAGGATCCCCCTCTCCGGCGGGAGCCGCCGGACGATCTCCACGGCGTTGGCACTGGTGACGCAGACGTCCGACAGTGCCTTGATTTCGGCCGTCGAGTTGACGTAGCAGACGACGAGGTGATCGGGATACCGGGTCTTGAGCCGCCGGAGCTGCGGCGCCGCGATCATGTCGGCCATGGGGCACCCCGCCCGCGGCTCGGCGAGGATGACGGCGCTGGCGGGGTTGAGGAGCGCGGCCGTTTCGGCCATGAAACGGACCCCGCAGAAGACGATGCGCTCCGCCCGCGCCCGCCGCGCCTCCTGGCTCAACCCGTAGGAGTCCCCCACGTAGTCGGCGCAGTCCTGGACCTCCGCCGGCTGGTAGGTGTGGGCGAGGATCACAGCCCCCTTCTCTTTCCGGAGCGCGGCGACCTCGTCGCGTAGATTTTCCGCCCGCAGGCCGGTGTCCGATTTCATGGCGGCTCCCTCCAGTTGCCCGTTGACCCCATGTACCACTTTGTGGTACTTCTAGCGCGTTCAGAGTAGCATGCGCTCCCGGCATTCACAAGCCGGGAGTGGGAGTGGAGAGAGGGCATGGACAAAGCGCAGTTTTCGCGGGCCCGGGCGGAGTTGGGAAAAACCCAGGCCCAGATGGCCGAACTCCTGCAGACGTCGCTCAAGGCGGTCCAGAGCTACGAGCAGGGGTGGCGGACGGTCCCGCCCCACGCGGAAAAGCAGGTCCTCTTCCTGCTCGCGCTCAAGGCCGGCGATGCGAAGCGGGAAGAGTGCTGGACCGCGCTCCGCTGCCCGCCCGAAAGAAGGCGGCGGTGCCCCGCGTGGGAACTGAAGGCCGGCCGTTTCTGCTGGTTCGTCAACGGCACCCTCTGCGGGGGAAAGCCGCAGGCTACCTGGCGGGACAAGATGAAGATCTGCGGGTCGTGCCGGGCGATGGAATCGCTGGCGAAATTCCGGTGACCCGCCCGGACTCCCGGCCCCCGGCAGCGGGGGTCCTTATCACGTGAAGGAGACGCCGATGGCCAAGATATTCGAGGACAACTCCCGTTCGATAGGCAACACCCCCCTGGTCAGGCTCCACCGCGTTGCGGCCGGACTCGACGCCGCGGTCCTGGCGAAAATCGAGGGGCGCAACCCCTCCTACTCGGTCAAATGCCGCATCGGCGCCGCCATGATCTGGGACGCCGAACGCAAGGGGATCCTCCGACCCGGATCGGGCAAGGTCACCATCGTGGAACCGACCAGCGGCAATACCGGGATCGCCCTGGCCTTCGTCGCCGCCTCCCGCGGGTATCCGCTCGTGCTGACCATGCCCGAAACCATGTCCCTGGAACGGCGCCGGCTGCTCAAGGCCTTCGGCGCCGACCTCGTCCTGACCGAGGGGCCACGGGGGATGCCGGGGGCCATAGCCCGGGCGGAGGAGATCGTCGCTTCCGATCCGCGGAAATACTGGATGCCGCAGCAGTTCCAGAACCCGGCCAACCCGGAGATCCATTTCCAGACTACGGGACCGGAGATCTGGAACGACACCGACGGCCGGACCGACATCCTGGTCTGCGGGGTGGGGACCGGGGGGACCATCACCGGCGTCGGCCGCTATTTCAAGCTGGCGCGCAAACGCCCGCTCTGGAGCGTGGCGGTGGAACCGGCCGAGTCCCCCGTGCTCACTGCCGTCCGCGCCGGGGAGGCGCCCAAACCGGGGCCCCACAAGATCCAGGGGATCGGCGCCGGTTTCGTTCCCGGGGTCCTCGACCTCGGCCTCGTGGACGAGGTCGAGCGGGTGACGAGCGATGAGGCCCTCGACATGGCCCGCCGCCTCCACCGCGAGGAGGGGATCAGCGCGGGCATTTCCTCCGGCGCCGCGGTGGCGGCCGCCGTCCGGGTGGCGGCGCGCCCCGAACACGCCGGGAAACAGGTCGTCGTCGTCCTCCCCGACGCCGGGGACCGCTACCACTCGTCGATCCTGTTCCAGGACATCACCGTCTAGACCGAAAGGACACCAACGCCCATGAGCGCCGACTACCGACTGGCCACCCTGGCCCTTCACGCCGGGCAGGAACCAGATCCCGCGACCTCCGCCCGCGCCGTACCGATTTACGCCACCTCCAGCTTCGTGTTCCGGGACTCCGGCCACGCGGCCGATCTCTTCGCGCTGCGCGAGTTCGGCAACATCTATTCCCGCATCATGAACCCGACCAACGACGTCCTGGAGAAAAGACTCGCGGCCATCGACGGCGGCGGCGGCGCGCTCGCCTTTGCGAGCGGCCAGGCGGCGATCATGGCCGCCATCCTCACCCTCGCCCGCGCGGGCCAGAACTTCGTTGCCTCCACCCGACTGTACGGGGGAACCTGGACGCTGTTCACCCAGACCCTGAAAAGACTCGGGGTCGAGGCCCGCTTCTTCGACCCGGGGCGGCCGGAGGAGATCGGGAGCCTGGTGGACGAAGGCACCCGGTGCGTCTATGTGGAATCGATCGGGAACCCCACCAACGACATTCCCGATTTCGGTGCAATCGCCGGGACCGCCCGCCGGCACGGGCTGCCCCTGATCGTCGACAACACGGTGACCCCCGCCCTGTTCCGGCCCATCGAGCACGGGGCGGATATCGTCGTGTATTCCACCACGAAATTCATCGGGGGGCACGGCGTCCACATCGGCGGCGCCGTCGTCGACAGCGGCCGCTTCCCCTGGACCGCGGAGCCGGCGAAATGGCCCGAATTCACCGCTCCCAGCGAGGCATACCACGGGCTGGTGCTGTCGGAGGCGCTCGGGCCGCTGGCGCACCTGGCCTTCATCGTTCACGCCCGCACGCACTGGCTGCGGGATACGGGCGCCTCGATGAGCCCGTTCGGCGCCTTTCTCTTCCTCCTGGGTCTGGAGACGCTCCCCCTGCGGATGGAACGGCACGCGCGCAACGCGCTCGACCTGGCCCGCTGGCTCGAGGCTCACCCGGCCGTCGAGTGGGTGAACTATCCCGGCCTGGAAAGCCACCGCCACCATCGGCTCGCGCTCCGGTACTTCCCCGACGGGGCCGGGGCCATCCTGGGGTTCGGCATCCGGGGAGGGAGCGCGGCGGGGGTCCGCTTCATCGACAACGTCAGACTCGCCAGCCACCTGGCCAACATCGGGGACGCGAAGACCCTCGTCATCCACCCCGCCTCGACCACCCATTCGCAGCTGACCGAACGCGAGCGGGCCGACGCGGGCGTCACCCCGGAGTACATCCGCGTCTCGGTGGGGATCGAGGATATCGAGGATATCCGGAAGGACTTCGACCGCGCGCTCGCCGCCGCGTGGGCTCAGGGGCCGGGGAGCAGGTAGGGGTTGGCGCCCGCACGGGCGTACCCTTCGCCGGACAGCCGGATGTCCAGGGCGACCGTGGCGGCGTCGTCGGCGAACGGCTCCGCCCCCGGGGCCGACTCGAGGTAGAACAGCTTCAGGTAGGTGCGGCACCGGCGGCAGCATTCGGCCTTCACCCCCGCGGCGCCCCCCTCGAGCGCCAGGTAGGCCATCGCCTCGGTCGACCCGCAGGCGGAGCAGCAGAGACGCGGCAGGTACCACTCCGTCGCGCAGAGGGCGCAGACGAGATGGCGCACCCCGATGTCGCCCGCCACCACGCCCGCCACCGGCGGGGCCCCGCAGACGGGGCAGCAGTCCCGGGACGGCTTCCCTTCCGGGACCCCCGCGCCGGCGGCGCGCGCCGTCCAGACCGCCTGCAGGGCCGCGCCGATGAAGGGGGCGAAGGGCAGATCGGCCTCCGTATAGCTTCCCGCCAGGATGCGCCCGGCCGCCGCCTCGAGTTCCTCACCGGAAAAAGAGGCCAGCCGCCCGATCGCGGCGCGCGCCTGCACGGGAAGCGGGACCCGCCGCATGGCGCCGAGGATCGTTTCCAGCGCCGCGCGCCAACCGGCGCCGCACCCCGGGAGCGCCTCCCCCTGGGCCCGGCACAGCGCCGCGCACGCCCCGAGGTAATCGGCCATCGCGCCCGCCCCCGCGAGCGTCCGGAAACGCTCCGCGCGCGCGGCGAAAACCGCTTCGGGGTCGGGGAGGCGCACCTCGACGATGTCGGGGATCCCCGCGGCCGCCATCGCCCCCTTCACTCCTCCCTCCCCGAGATTTCGCGGAACCAGGCGGGGTGGTGGAATCTCGCCCAGGAGGGGGAGACATACCCGCGCACCATGGCGCGGATAGACCCGCGCGTCCAGTAGGCGGCGTACCAGTGAACGCCGATCCCGACGAACATCGCGAAGGAGCAGACCGCGTGCACGAGCGCGGCCCAGCGCCGGAGGGGGGCGGGGAAAACGGGGGCGAACCAGGGCTGCCAGATGACGACGCCGCTCAGCAGGAGCAGGGCGATCAGCGGGACCATCGACCAGAACATCAGCTTCTGGCCGGCGTTGTATTTCCCCGTGTCGGACGGGTGCACCTCCTTGCGCATGAACGCCCACATCTGCCTCACCCACCCGTCGTCGGCCGCCGTCCAGCGGTTGTCCCGCCACACCCTGGCGGCGTAGGGATAGAAGAGCACGACGAGCAGCACCCCGGCGAGCGGGTGCAGGAACCGCATCATCTGGCCGCTCCCGTACAGGGAGGCGATCCAGAAGAAGAAGGGGTGGAACAGCGCCAGTCCCGAGGTGAAGAGGAAGAGGAAGACGATGGCGACGGCCCAGTGAGTGACGCGCTCCCCCACCGGGTGCCGCAGGATCGTGTCGATGCGCTCTCGAGTCATGGCTCGTTCTCCTCTTTTTCCCCGGGGGCCTGCAGCGGCCCGTGCCTCATGTAGTGCAGGATGCCGGCCGCGAGGACCGCGAACATGGTGAAGACGCCGATGCCGCGCGCCACCGGGCTGCGCCACACCTCGACGACGGGGCTTACGGCCGGGTCGCGCGGGAGCCCGTACGCCTCCGGCCGGTCGCCGTGCGGGAGCACGTAAAAGACGTGGGTCCCCGAAACGCCCGGGGGATCGTACGGGGCGGCGTTCCGGTAGCCGCGCCCGCGCAGCTCCGCGACCCTTTCAGCGGCCACGGCGTGCATTTCCCCGCGGGAGCCGAACATCAGGGCCTGCGTCGGGCAGCTCTTGACGCAGGCGGGGGCGAGCCCGACCGCCACCCGGTCGGAGCATAGGGTGCACTTATAGACCCTGGAGTCCTCCCGGCGGAGGCGCGGGATGTCAAACGGGCAGCCCGAGATGCAGTAGCCGCAGCCGATGCACTTCTCCTGGTCGAAATCGACGATGCCGTTCGAGTGGCGCACGACGGCGCCCGGCGCGGGGCAGGCGCGCAGGCACCCCGGGTCGGCGCAGTGCATGCAGCCGTCCTTCAGGATCAGCCACTGGAGCGCGCCGTCGATCTCCTCCTCGTGAAACCGCATCAGGCACCAGTTCTGGTCGTCGAGATCGGGCGGGTTGGTATAGGCGCCCTCGAAGCCCCCCACCGGGCCGCGCAGGTCGTTCCACTCCAGGCAGGCGGCCTGGCACGCCTTGCACCCGATGCAGCGGGACACGTCGATGAGCTTGGCCACCTCCAGCGTCCGGCGCGCCGAGGGGGAGGAGAACGTGGTAGCGGAGCTTTGAACGATGTCGAGCGCATGCTGCGCCATGGCGTCCTCCTATGCCTTCTGGATGTCGACGAGGAAGGCCTTGAATTCAGGGGTCTCCACGTTCGGGTCCCCCACGAAGGGGGTCAGGGTGTTGACGAGGTGCCCCGGCCGGGTCAGCCCGTCGAACCCCCAGTGCAGCGGAAGCCCCACCAGGTGCACCGTGTTCCCCTCGACCTGGAGGGGGCGGATGCGCTTCGTCACCAGGGCCGCCAGCCGGATCCGGCCGCGGCGTGACCGGACCACGACCATGTCCCCGCTTCGGATGCCGCGCAGCTCGGCCAGGCCTTCGCCGATCTCGGCGAAGGCCTGCGGCTGCAGGATGGCCGGGATCCCGGCGTGCTTGGTCCAGAAGTGGAAGTGCTCGGTCAGCCGGTAGGTGGTGGCGACAAAGGGAAACTCGTCGGCCCCTCCGAGCTTTTCCCGGTCCTCCTCGAACAGGCGCACGGCGGGGTTGGAGACGGCCCGGGGCGCGAACCGGTTGCCGCCGAGCGGGGTCTCGAAAGGCTCGTAGTGGGTGGGAAAGGGGCCTTCGGCCATCCCGCCCAGGGCGAAGAGGCGGCCGACCCCCTCCGCGTTCATGATGAAGGGGCCCATGCCGTCCTCCGGAAGGCTGTCGGCCTTGTAGTCGGGGACGTCGGCCCCCCCCCACCGCTCCCCGTCCCAGAACACGTATTTTCGCTCCGGGTCCCAGGGGCGCCCCCCGGCGTCGGCCGAGGCGCGGTTATAGAGGATGCGGCGGTTGGCCGGCCAGGACCAGGCCCAGCCCGGGGTGACGCCCAGACCGTAGGGGTCGGCGGGGTCGCGCCGCGCCATCTGGTTGCCCGCCTCGGTCCAGCAGCCGGCGTAGATCCAGCAGCCGCAGGCGGTCCGCCCGTCCGCCTGCAGGGCGCCGAAGCCCGGCACCTGTTCCCCCCGGCGCGCCAGGAACTTTCCCGGTCGTCCCGGCACGGGGATGTCCTCGAGGGCGTAGCCGTTGAACTCCCGCGCCAGCTCCTCCGCCGACGGCACCGCCTCGATCCGGTAGGGCCAGTACAGGTTGAGGACCGGGTCGGGGAACGCGCCCCCTTCGGCCGCGTACAGCCGGCGCAGGCGCGTGAAGAGACCGGCCATGATCTCGACGTCCCCCCGCGCCTCCTCGGGCGGCTCCGCCCCCTTCCAGTGCCACTGCAGCCAGCGGCCGGAGTTCACGAGCGAACCCTCCTCCTCGGCGAAACAGGTGGAGGGGAGGCGGAAGACCTCGGTTGGAATCGCCGCGGGGTCCACGTCGTTGAACTCGCCGTGGTTCTGCCAGAAGTTCGAGGTCTCGGTCGCGAGCGGGTCGATGACCACGAGGAACTTGAGCTTCGCCATCGCCGACGACAGCTTCCCCTTGTCGGGCACGGAGGCCAGCGGGTTGAACCCCTGGCAGACGTAGCCGTGGACCTTCCCCTCGGCCATCAGCTGGAACACCTGCAGGATGTCGTAGACCTTGTCGTTCTTCGGCAGCCAGTCGTAGGCGAAGTCGTTTCCCCGGGTGGCGGCGGGGCCGTACCACGCCTTCAGGAGCGAAACGAAGAACTTCGGGTAGTTCTGCCAGTAGTTCATCTGCCCCGGCCGCAGCGGCCTCGGCGTGCGCCGGGCGAGATGGGTCCCGAGATCGGGCTCCGCCTCCGTCGGGATGCCGAGGTAGCCGGGGAGGAGGTGGCTCATCACCCCCAGGTCGGTCAGCCCCTGGATGTTCGAGTGGCCCCGCAGCGCGTTCACCCCCCCGCCCGGCATCCCCATGTTCCCCAGCAGGAGCTGGATGCAGGCGATCGCGCGGATGTTCTGACTCCCGACCGTGTGCTGCGTCCATCCGAGCGCGTACAGGCTCGTCAGGGTCCGCTCGGGCGCGGCCGTCGAGGCGATGAGGTCGCAGATCTCGAGGAAACGTTCCGCCGGCACGCCGGTGACGCCGGCCACCGCCTCGGGGGTGTAGGGTTCGTAGTGCCGCTTCATCAGCTGCAGCACCGAGCGCGGGTGCTGCATCGATTCGTCGACCCTGGCGTAACCTTCGGCGTCGAGCTCGTAGGCCCAGCTGCTCCTGTCATAGCGGCGCGCGGCGCCGTCGTAGCCGCTGAAGAGCCCCTCCTCGAAACCGAAATCCTCCCGGACCAGGAACGGGGCGTTGGTGTAGCGGCGCACGTAGTCGTGCTGGATCCGGTCATTCGCGAGCAGGTAGCGCATGACACCGCCCAGGAAGGCGATGTCGGAGCCGGGGCGGATCTGCGCGTAGACGTCCGCGACCGCGGCCGTGCGGTTGAAGCGCGGGTCCACGACGATGAGACGCGCGCCCTTGCGGATCTTGGCCTCGATCGCCCACTTGAATCCGCAGGGGTGCGCCTCGGCGGGGTTGCCGCCCATGACCAGGATGACGTCGGCGTTTTTGATGTCGACCCAGTTGTTCGTCATCGCGCCGCGACCGAAGGTGGGGGCCAGACCGGCCACCGTGGGGCCGTGTCAAACCCGGGCCTGGTTGTCCAGGGCCGTCATCCCGAGCGCGCGCAGCACCTTCACGGTGAGATACCCGGTCTCGTTCGAGGACGCCGAAGCGGCGAGAAACGCCGTGGTCGTCCAGCGGTTGACGGTGAGGGCGCCGCTCTTTTCCAGAAAGTTCCGGTCCCGGTCCTCCTTCATCAGCCGCGCGATCCGGTCGAGGGCCCAGTCCCAGGTGACGCGCTTCCACTCCGTCCCCCCCGGCTCCCGGTATTCAGGATATTTCAGCCGGTTGGGGCTGTGGATGAAATCGATGAGGCTGGCCCCCTTCGGGCAGAGGGTGCCGCGGTTTACGGGATGGTCCGGGTCCCCCTCGATGTGGATGATGGCCGCTCGCGAGTTCTTGGAATGGTCCCCGAGCCCGTAGAGAATGAGGCCGCACCCGACCGAGCAGTAGGGACAGGTGTTGCGGGTCTCGCTCGTGCGCTGGAGCTTGAACCGCCGCGCCTGGGCGAGCGCCGCCGCGGGGGAGAAACCCATGGCCGCCAGGCTCGTGGATCCCGCGGCCGTGATCTTGAAAAATCCGCGTCTGGTGACTTTCACAATACTCCTCCATGAGCCGGCAGGCCGGAAAGATGCAGGCGGTTGAAGAGGGGGGTGAAAACGGGAAAAACACCGCTGTCGATCCAAAGCGGAGCGGCAACCGTCGGAACGTACCTCATTGGCCTATCCCGGAACGTGGTCGTGAAACATTGCCTGACTGCGGACATTATAGTGCAAACGCCCGGAAACCGAACCCACTATTTTCCTCCGGGATCGTGGGACCCGCCCCCCTCGCGGCCGTCGTACTCCGGGTAAAGGGTGCGGAGGCAGTCGGGACAGAGGCCGTGGCTGAATTCCGCCTCCGAATGGGAACGGATGTAGGCCTCGATCTGGTTCCAGTACCCGCGGTCGTCGCGGATCTTCTTGCAGGAGGAGCAGATGGGGAGCAGGCCGCCCAGGGTGCGGGCCTCCTGCACGGCTCGTTCGCGCTCCAGGGCCAGCCGTTCGTAGACCGTGAGGATCAGGGCGAATGCCTGCATGACCAGGAGCATCTTGAGGAGGATGAGAAAGAAGGCTTCGATGTTCCCGGCGCGGAAAAAATCGTATCCCATCGGCGGGCGGGCGAGATTCCACAGGAGGCGCGACAGGAGCACCAGGAGGCAGACGCCGTAGACCCTCTTCACCCAGCGCGCGTTGTGGCGCAGGGGGGGGTCCACGCGCCGCGCCGCGAACCACAGGCCCTGGGCGCAGACCAGCCCGAGCGCGACGCAGAAATTCAAGGTGCGCGCCCAAAGGCTGGGGTGGACAAAGGCGAAAATCGCGTGCAGGAAAACGAAAGCGGCGCAGAGCACGTAGTTGGGCGTCCGCCGGACGGGAGCGTGGAAGAAAAGGCCGAGGCCGATGTAAACGGCGAGGGTGCCCCCTACGATCAGGCCGTTGCCCAGCACCACGGACACCCACTCCGCCACCATGCCGCGCAGCATGATGAGGAGCACTCCCGCGGTGGTGGCGGCCACGCCGGCCACCCAGAGGGCGAGCCCGTCGAACCGCCCTCGGCTCTGGCGCCACAACCCCGCCAGCAGCCAGACGCAGAGCAGGTCGAACATCACCCCCGTCAGCAGCACCGTCCGTATGTCGATCCTGTCCATCCCGCTCCCCCGCCCGGCTTTCCGGGTCCTTCATTTTCGACCTTTCGGCCCCGGGAGACAAGGACAAACGGGGGGGCGGAACCCTCTCCCTCCCCGCCCCCCGCCCTTTCCAAATCCCTAATGCATAGGATGGATGATTGAAAACCAAATTATTTTGGAAAGTAAATCGCATTCCTACCGATATGATCCCCCGGCGCAAGCAGCAGGTTTTCAGGTCAGGGCGCGACCCGGGGACGCCGGGGACGCCCCCCCGCCGAACAGCGGCCGTCGCCGCGCCTTATCGTGCCCGCCCCGCGGGCATGCATTTTGTGTTTCAGCACTCGAGAAGGAACAGGATGACCCAAAGCGGCCGGCATGTCGCCGGCACAAGGAGAGAATTCATGAAACGAACACTCGGTATGATGATTTTCGCCGGAGCCCTCCTTCCCCTGGGCGCCGGCCAGGCTTCGGCCGAAACCGCCACCGCCAGCCACGACATTACCATCAACGTCAGCGAGGTCGCCCTGCTGGGGCTCGACGACGCCTCTACGCTGGTCTTCGGCATCGGCGCCCCGACCACGGCCGGGGAGGCTTTTTCGGTCACGCAGCCGGCGGATGCGGTCAAGTATCTCCAGTACACCTCCATCGTCGAGGAAGGCAAGACGCGCAAGATCACGGCCCAGCTCGGCAGCGACATGCCCGAAGGGCTCGTGCTCGAAATCAGCGCCGAGAGTGCGGATAACTGCGGCGACCTTGGGAGCGCCGAGGAACAGGTGGAACTGACCACCAACGATTCCATCGACATCGTCACCGGAATCGGCAGCGGGTATACGGGCGCCGCGGCCGACTCCGACGGAGTCAAGCTGCAGTACGGGCTGAAGACGGTCGAATGCGAGGAAGCCTGCGACGTCGTTCCCATGTCGGGAACGAGCATCACCATCACCTACACCCTGACCGAAGGGGCCTAGCGGAAACCGTCATGAAAACCATCGCTTTCTCGATAGCGCTGCTGGCGGCGCTGGCGCTCCCCGGCGCGGCCCGGGCGCAGGTCCACGTGGTCGGCGATCTCAGCCGGCACGTGGAACTCGCCCCCGGGGCCGAGAGCCAGGGGGAGGTCCTGGTGCGTAACGGCGGGGACCGGCCGCAGACGGCGCGCGTCTACCTGACCGGGTATCACGCCACCGCCGACGGGCGCACCGTTTACGGGGAGCCCGGGGAGTCCCCCCGCTCGAGCGCCGCGTGGATCCACCTCGTCCCCCGGGAGCAGGAGATCGCCCCGGGCTGCACGGCGTCGTTTCATTACGTGATCCGGGTCCCGCAGGATCCCCGGCTGGCCGGCAGCTACTGGAGCATGCTCATGGTGGAACCGGTGGCCCCCGAAACCCTGGCCCCCGGGGCCACCAGGGGGGGGGTGGGGATCCGCACCGTCACCCGGACCGGCATCCACCTGGCCACCCACATCGCGGGGACCGGGCACGCGGAGCTGAAATTCGCCGACCGGCGCCTCGAACAGGGGGAGAAGGGCGCGGCGCTCCTTCTCGACCTCGAAAACGCCGGGGACCGCTACCTCAGGCTCCACCTCTGGGCGGACCTGTTCGACCGCGAAGGGATCCCCGCCGGCCGCTTCGAGGGGGGGCGCAAGGGGCTCTACCCGGCCGACTCCGGCCGCGTCCGGATCGACCTGGACGGGATCGCCCCGGGGACCTACCGGGCCATCGTCGTGGCCGACGGCGGGGACGAGCGGGTCTTTGGAGCCCGGTATGAGCTGGAAATCCGCTAGGGTTTCCCCGCACCGCAACTTCCTTCGGGGCGCCGGGCTGCTCCTGCTTCTCTGGGCCCCGTCCCTGTCCGCCGGGCCCGCGGGGTTGGAGGTACGGCCGGTCGCCGGCGAAACGGTGGAGGCCGAACCGGGGCGGATCCTGACTTTGGCCTTTCGCGTCACCAACCGCTGGCACGATCGGGTGCCGATGCGCGAGGCGGTGACGCTCCCCGAAAGCTGGCGCCTGGTGATGCCGCTGGTCGATTTCGAACTGGAGCCGGCCGAATCGGTGGTGCGGATGGTCGTGGTCCGGGCCGGGGGCGCCGCGCCTGCCGGAGAATACGAAATCGTCTATGCCGCTTCCGGCCGCGCCGATTACGCCCTTTCGGACCGGGCCGCCGCCCGGATCATGATTTCGCCCGTCTACAATCTGACCCTGCAGCCCGAAGACGCTCCCCCGGAGCGGCTCGCGGCCGGGGAAAACCTCCACCTGAAAATCCGGCTGCTCAACCGGGGGAACGCGGACCTGGCCGTCGCCCTGGAGGCCGGGATGGGTACGGCCGGACACGCGGCCGTCGCGCCGCAGGCCTTTGCCCTCCCCGCCGGAGAAAGCCGCCTGCTCGAGGTGACCGCCGCGGCCGACGCTCGCGCCGACCGGCTGACCCGGTCCCACCTGCGCCTCGTCGCCCGCACCGGCCGCACCGTTTCCGGCCGCGCGGTGGAGGCGACGCTCACCCTCCCGCTCGAGGTGGTGCCCCGCGTGGCGGGGCAGGACACTCACCTGCGCTACCCGGTGACATTCTTCACCCGGCTCGGGGGGGACAATTTCGGCTCGGCCATCCAGTTCGGCCTCGAGGGGGACGGCTACCTCGACGAGGCGCGCCGGCGCCGGCTCGATTTTTCGATCCAGGCGCCCGACCGGCATGACCGGGGGACCCTGGGCCGCCGGGACGAATACCGGCTCCGCTACGAGGACCCCCTGCTCCGCCTCCAGGGGGGAGACCAGTCCTACTCCCTGTCCGAACTGACCTCCTGGCACCGCTACGGCCGGGGGGGTGGAATAGAAATCGGCGGGGGCGCCCTGGCCGGGGGGATGTACTACGTCGAGGACCGGTGGACGCTCCAGAAACGGCGCGACGTGGGCGCCTTCCTTTCCGCGGACCCGGCCCCCGGGACGACGGTGCGGGCCCACTTCCTGGCGCTGGCCTACGACGAGTGGCGCCTCGCTCCCGCGGCCCGGGAGGATATCTGGAGCTTCGGCGCCGAAACCCGCCGGCTGCTCTCGCACCACCTGAAGGGGGAAATCGGCGTCAGCCGGACCGACCGGGCCGGCGCCGCATCCGATGCGGCCTGGAGCCTCGAGGTCCGGAGCCCCTCGCAGTGGGCCGCGCGCTACCACCTCTCGGCCCGGCAGGGGGGCCGCGACTGGGGCGGCCGCTACCCCGATTCGGCCTCCTATTCCGGGTCCCTCTCCCTCCCCCTGGGAGAGCGCCTGAGGGCCGGCGCCGCCTACGACCGCTACGATCGCAACCGCGAATCGGACCCCGCCCGCGGCTCCGCCCCCCGGGAAACCCGCTACCAGGCGGGACTCGAGGCCCGGCTGCCGGGCAGGCACCACGCGAGGGTCGACTACGACCGCTACGAACGGACCGAGGCCGCCGCCGAGGCCTTCCGTTTCCGGGAACACGGCGTCGCCCTGACCATCGGCCACAGCGGCGGCCGCTTCGGGTACCGCGCCGAGGCGCGCCGGGGCCGGAGCCGGGACCTCGCTTCCGGGCGCCGGTACGGCGGCTGGAACTTCGACCTCCAGGGCACCTTCTCACCCCGGAAGGACCTCTTCCTTGCCTTCTCCTCGAGCTTCGGCGACGACGGCTCCCCGGGCGAGAGCCGCCTGCTGCGGCGGGGGCGCAACCACGGCGGGAGCGTGCGCTGGGCCCCCGCGGGCGCTTTTTCCGCCTACCTCGACTATGCGCGCAACGACGCGACCTTCCCCGACGAGCCGCTGCGCGAGCGGGTGGAGAGCGACCAGTGGGGGGCGGGCTTCACCTGGAAAACGCGCCGGGGACCCGCGGTGGAGTTCGCCGCGCGCCGCAGCGGCGGCCTGGGCCGGGAGGAATACACTTCCTATTCCGTGACCTGCAACCTCCCTTTCAAGGTCCCGCTCCGCCGCCGGGAGTCGGTCGGTTCGCTGGCCGGCCGCGTCTTCCGCTCCGACCTCCCCGGCGCCCCGGGCGTCGCCGGCGCCGTGGTCTACGTCGGCGGAACCGCGGCGCTCACCGACCGCGCCGGCCGCTTCACCTTCCGCACCCTGGCCCCGGGCGCCCACGAGGTACGGGTCGACGAACGTTCCGTCGGCATCGAAAACGTCCTTGCGGCCCCGGGCCCCGTAACCGTCACGGTGGAGGGGGGCCGCTCCGCCGCGGTCGAACTCCCCCTGGGCGCCTCGGGCGTCCTCGAAGGATGCGTGGCGCTCGCGCAGGCTCCCGGGGGGGCGCCCAGAGGGCTCGCCAACATCCTGGCGGAGCTGGCGCGGCCGGGGGAGACCCGCCGTACCGTCACCGATTCCAGCGGCCGTTTCCTCTTCGAAAAACTCGCCCCCGGAACCTGGACCCTCAAGGTGTACGAACGCAACCTGCCCGAAAACCACCGGCTGGAGCGGGCGGAGCAAACGGTGACGATCCCTCCCGGCGCCCGGGCCGGCGCCACGGTGCACGTCCTCCCGCGGCCGCGCGCCATCCGCTTCATCGACGAGGGGCGCGTCGGGCCCGCCCCCGGCGGAGAGGAGCGGGTGACCCATGCGCGCTGAAACCGGGGCCCAAGGACGTTCCGGACGGAACGGGATTTTCGCGCGCCTCCTTGTCCCGCTCGGGATCCTCGCATCGGCGGCCGCCCTGTTCGCGGCGGGTGAATCGGGTGGCGTCATCACTTATGAGGGGGACCAGGTCGTTCACACCTTCACCTCGGGCGGCACCTTTGTCCCGGCCGCGGGCGTCGTCAGGGTCGAAGTCCTGATAGTGGCCGCGGGCGGGGGCGGGGGCGGCTCCAACAACGCCCGGCGCGCCGGGGGCGGGGGCGGCGGGGGCGAGGTGATTTACGAACCCTCCGTCGAAACCTCCGGACCCGTCACCGTCACCGTGGGCTCCGGGGGCCAGGGGGGAGCGGGGAACGCCGTGGGCGGGAGCGGCCGCGAATCGGCCTTCGGCCCGCTCGTCGCCCGGGGGGGCGGGGGCGGGGGCAGCGGCAACATGGGCGGCCTCCCGGGGGCGAGCGGCGGGGGCGGGGGCGCGACCAACGGCGCCAACACGATCCCGGGCGGCGCGGGTTCGGCCGGTTGCGACGGCGGCTCCGGCTTCTCCGGCAGGGGAGGCGGGGGTGGAGGGGGCGCGGGTGCGGGAGGCGACGCCCTGGCCGCGGCCGCGGGAGAGGGCGGAGCCGGCCTGCACCTCCCCCGGTTTGCTCATCTGAACGGCGGCTGGTTCGCCGGGGGCGGAGGAGGCGGAGCCGGACTGACCTACGCTCCCGGAGCGGGAAACCACGGGGGAGGGGACGGCGGTCCTTCCGGCGCGCCGGGAGTGCCCGCCCTTCCCTATACCGGGGGGGGCGGCGGCGGAGCCGGCGGCGGCGCGGCCGGCGGGTCCGGGGGATCGGGCGTCGTCATCGTCCGCTACCCCGCCCCGCGGACGGCCCTCTCGGTCCGCAACGACGTCGCCCTGGCGATCGGCCCGGCCATCGTCGCCGCCGGACAGGGACAGGTTGCGGTGAGCGACGCCTCCTCGAGCATGAACTGGTCCTCGGCGGCCGGGCCTGACAGCCCCAACAAGATCCAGGTCCGCATCGCCGGCGGTGCCTTCCCCGCTGGGCTGCGCCTGGGCGTGGACACCGAACGGGCGTCGGCGCCGGTGACACTCGAGGAAACCGCGCGCGATTTCGTCACCGGGATCGGGAGCGAGAGCGTGACCGACCAACCGCTTCGCTACACCCTGGAGGTGACCGATTTCGGCGCCCTGAGCGGGGGCTCCACCTCCCTCGTCATCGAATACACCCTCACCGCCCAGGACCCCTGACTCCCTTCGACATCCCCGGGATCCGTCCGTCCGGCTATTTGCAGACCGGTTCGTCGGGCCAGCCCATCGATTTGGCGCCGGCGCCGATGACTGCCTGGATCAGGTCCACCTTGCCGCCGCGCATCCGGAACACGTGGAAATCGGGGAGGCTGCCGGCGAAATGCACGTAGGCGACGACGGTCCCCGCCTCGAGGTCCACCAGGAAACGCCGGGGCCCGTGGTTGGTGATCACCAGTCCCTTCGGGGAGCAGTCGTGGGCCGTCATCTTGACGCCCCCCATCTCCCCCCCTCCCCGGGTGGTGTAGAAGCCGTTTTCCCAGCGGTCGCACACCTGGGCAAACGGGGTGCGCACCTCGGGCTTCTCGGCGAACATGTCGAAGTAATCATCCGCGGCCGCGATCATGGCCAGCCGGCTGCTCCGCTGCTCTTCCGGGATGATGCTTTCCCAGTCCTGGTCCCTGGTCTCGAGCACGACGGCGGCGTTGAACGCAAACTCGGTTTCCCGGGCGACGAAGGTCTCGATCTCCGTGATCCGCTGATTTTCGACCTTGAGCCGGACCCCGTACAGGATCGGCCGGATGGTGCCGTCGGCGGGCGGTTTCGCCGCCAGGCCGGCGAAGGGGGATTTCGAAGCCGGCGCCGCCGTCTTGGGAGCGGTGTATTTTTCCTCGATCACGACATTGGAATGGGTGCCGCACTTCCGGGTGTCGACGAGGTCCCGCTTGAGCAGCACCTTTCCCGCGGTTTTCCAGAAACCTTCCCCCACGGGCATCTCGACGCCGTTTTCGGTGAATTTGACCTTGGGGGCGAGCGGGAGGCCCGAGGGATCGCGCGCCTCGAGGGCGCTGAAATACTGCCCGATCACTCCCTTGAGGCTGTCGCGGGTGCAGGCCGATTGCGCGTGGGCGGAAACGATCCCCCCGCCGGCGATGAAAGCCAAAGCCAGAAAGCACTGTACCGTTCGTATCATTCCGTAGTTCTCCTTAAAAAAGGTTCCTGAAGAAATTCTCACATCGTTCGCGCCGTCGCACCGCCAGGGGAGCCACTATATCACGGCCGCCGCGCGGCGCGCTCAGCATTCCAGGCCAGGGCCCAGTTCCCGGTAGATGCGGGGCAGGAGGTCGCCCAGGCGCGTGAACTCCCGCACGTTGTGCCGGGCCAGGCCCTGGACGGGCGCCGCGGGGACGGCGACGCCCGGCGGGAGGCACGACTGCGCCCTGCCCGGCCCCGTAAACCGGCACCCCATCCAGAAGCGGGTGCGCTGCACCAGGCCGCCGGGGACCTCGTAGAATACGTGGCACATGATGGCGGGCGCCGCGACGGCGTCCTCCCCGGCGTCGACCGGGACCGACCACCCCTCCCCTCCGGCGAAGGTCGCAGCCACCCTGTGGAAGCGCTCCATGTCGAAGCCCATGTCCGCCGGGGAGCGGAAGCCGATGTCGATCGACTCCATGCCGCAGCCGCAGTTTTCCGTCACGTGGTGCGTCACCCCCCAGTTCTTCTCCCGGTTGGGGATGCCGGGATCGAGGATCCGCGCCCGGTCGGCGCGCTCGAGCGCGACGCCGGCGTGCCCGGGCGGGTACCAGATGCGGTAGCGCAGGTCTTCGAGCGGGTGCCAGGCGAACCACCAGTCGATCATGTCGGCCGTCACCCCGGGGTGGAACATCCGGTTGGCGACGAAGCCGACGCCGTCGGGCAGCAGGCACCAGCCGGTCTCCACCTCTTCGGTTTCCAGCCTCCCGACGTCCAGCAGCCGGTTGATCTCCCCGGGGCCGAAGGCGCGGGCGGGGTCCACGGGCCGGTCCATCAGCGCGTAGTGGGCCGGGTCGCACGGCTTCATCTCTTCGTAGAAGTATTTGGCGAAGGGACGCGCCTCCTCCTCCGGCGTGAGCGGGGGGAGCGCGGCCCTGGCCCGGCTCTCGGCCCGGCTCCGGGCATCGGTCCGGGGGTGCTGCCCTTCGGGTCGGGTTCTGTCGTCGGTCATTTTTTAAGCTTCCTTGCCAGCGAACACTGCCTGTTGATGGCCGGGTCCTCGACCCTCTGCCACAATCGGTAAAGATCGGGGAGGAATTCCGGAAACGTCGATACTTCCGACCGGTCGTGCGCTTTCCAGATCTCCGGCAGCCTGGGAGGGACGGGGCCGAAAAAGCGCATCGTCGACCGCATCCGGGTCCCGCGGGGACTGGCTTCCCACTCGTGCAGGATCATGGCTCCCACGTTCCCATCGGGATCGATTCCCGAAGCGACGATCGCGTGTTCGTACCTCGGCCGGATGGGACAGCGGTCCGGGTCGTCCCACCGGATCCGGATCTTCATCGGCGGCAGGGGGCCCATCTTTTCCTCCGCTACCTGGATGGCGCCCAGGTAGCCGCCCGCGGGGGGCGGCACCTCCCACACGAACGATTTGTGGGCCTCCGGTTCCCACAGGGGGTAGCCCTTCTCCATGTTGACCCACCACCAGTCGATCATCTCGGGGGTGACGCCCACCAGCTCGCCGTGATCGACCACCGCGTCGGGCACGGCCGGAGCGGGCTGGATCCTGAAGCGCTCCACGGGGACGGCCTCGGTGTCGACGACCATTCCGTCCCCCCCCTTTTTCACGATCACCCACCGGAGCCAGTTCGCGTCGTCGCGCCGGGGATGGTCCTCCCGGTAATGCCACCCCCGGCTTTCGGTCCGCGCCAGGGCGGCGCGGAACCCGATCTCGGCGCACAGGGCAATGGCGCGGGCTTCATGGCACCGGCCCAGCTCGTGCGGGTCCCTGGCGCCGAGCCCGGGCAGCCGGGCCTGGACGGCCGCGATCCTGTCCAGGGCCTCCTCGAGCCTCTCGCGGTTCCGGCGCATGCTGTACCTGACCGGGATCACCACCTCCTGTACGGCCCGGATGGCATCCTCCGCCCGGGCGCCTCCCTCCCGGTGAAGCGGCGCGAAGATCGACTCCTCGATGCGCGCCACGTCCGCAGGGTCCGCCGACGGGAGCGCCGTCCCCGCCAGGGAGCCGGACACCGAGGGGGCCGCCCTCAGGGCGCCGAGCAGGGCGTTCATCAGCCCCGAACCCCGGAGCCTCCCGGGGGGAGCCTCCGTCGCGCCCGCCCACGCCGAGCCGGCATAGCTCGTGTCGCCGATGGCCCAGAGCCCCGGAACCGTCGTCCTCATGTCATGGTCGACCCTGACCGGCGAAAGCTCCCCGGTGAAACCGAGCGAGGCCTCCACCCGCTTCGCCGGGGGCGCGCCGTATTGCCGAGCCTTGGCGTCTTCGATCGCGAACAGCGCCTCGAGGTGCGGCCGGTGCCATTTGAAGATTCCGCCGTTCCCCATGGAGCTCCCGTACTCCTCCATGTCGACGTAGAGGGGCCCGCGCCCCTCAAGGACCTCACGCTCCATCCCGAGGATGATCGAAACCGGGATGTCCGGCTGGGGCCCCTCGATGTACCTGGAACTGATCTGTTCGCCGCGGGCGTTGTAGAGATGGTGGAAACCGAAAACGACCGGGATGCCGGTGCCCTTGTTGACGACATCGTAGAAATTGCCGAACTCCGCGTTGCGCATTTCGGCGCCCGCGTGATAGGCGGCCGCAATCCCGTCGCCGGTGGCACTCGCCCACATCCGCATGACGCCGAAATCGCAGTCGCCGTTGGCGAGGATGGTGGCCTTCGCGCCAAAGACCGCCATGCGGCCGTCGAGAAGACGGAACCCGGCGGCGCCGGTGACGCGTCCCTCCTCCTTCAGCAGTTCGACCAGGTGGGTCTTGTCGACGAGCTTCACCCCTGCCCTGGCGGCCTTCGCCCGCAGCGGCCGCATCATGTCCAGGTCCACGGCGGCCAGCGACCACCCGGACGGCAGGCGGCTGAGGTCCAGCTCCCCCGAAGGGGTCTTCATCACCTTGACCCCCCACTCCGCCAGTTTCCTCACCCCCCCGTACGATTCCGCCGCCATCGCGCGGAGCAGCTCCTGGTCGTTGAGGAAGATTCCGATCTGGTTCACGTGATAGGCGACGAAGGCGTCGAGATCGTCTTCGGGACCGAGGACCCACAGCACCCCGGCGCCCTTGTTCGCCTTCCCCCCCCAGCCGATCGTCTGCTTGTCCACGAGCGTCACGCTCGCGTCCGGAGCCAACTCCTTGACCCGGATCGCGGCGGCGAGCCCGCCAAAGCCGCCGCCGATCACGAGGACATCGGAGCTCCAGGCCGTCTCCGGGTCTCTTGCCGTTTCCGTCATGCTCCGCTCCCTTTCAATACGGTTGGACCTGCCGAAGCTGCATGTGCGGCTCGACCGCGATGCACCGGACAGGGCAGTTGAGTTCGCAGGTGAAGCACCAGACGCAGTCGTCCGCGTAGGCGATCCTCGGCTTCTCCGCGGCGTCGTCCCAGCGCAGCACGTCCACAAAGCACGCCTCGACGCAGGTCTTGCAGCCGACGCATTCCTCCAGGCCGATGGTAATACGGGCACTCATACCGCCTCCGATTCGAAGTGGTTTCACGGGCCGGGAGGCCGACGCATCCGCCCGATCCCTTACGGAAAACTACCGGGAATCCCGCTATTTGTAAAATGAATCCTTTGGATATAATGGGATTTGATTATTAAATGCTCGGAGGCGGGATGGATTTTCACGAGTTCGATGCCGGCCTGCTGGTGGCGCTCGACGCGCTCCTGTCGGAAAAGAGCGTGACGCGGGCGGGCGAACGCCTCCACCTGAGCCAGCCGGCCACCAGCATCATCCTGGCCCGCCTGCGGCGCTACTTCGGCAACGACCTGCTGGTGCCCGCGGGACGCAGGATGGTGTTGACCCCGCTGGCCGAAAGTCTCGCGGAACCCGTGCGCGACTGCCTGCTCCAGATCCAGCACACCGTGGCATCCAGGGCGGAATTCCATCCCGCCCTCTCGACCCGGAGATTCCGCCTGGCCGCCTCCGACTACGCGACGGCCGTCCTCCTGGCCCCGGCCCTTCAGGAGGCCGCGCGGCAGGCCCCGGGCCTGACGTTTGAAATGGTGCGCCTGGACGAGAACATCGAGCGGAGCCTGGAAAAGGGCGCCGTCGATTTCGTCATCCGGCCGCTGGTCCATGCGGTGGCCGGACACCCGAAGGAGCCGCTGTTCGAAGACCGCCACACCTGCGTGGTGTGGCGCGACAATCCACTGGTCGGCAAGCGCCTCAGCCGCAAGCGGTTTCTGGAGCTGGGCCACGTCTCCGTCCATTTCGGGCACGCCCCCGCCATCTTCGAGGACTGGTTTTCGACCCGCTACGGGGGGATCCGGAAGATCGAGGTGATCGTGCAGGATTTCGAGGTCGCCTGCCGCCTGGTCGTGGGAACCCACCGGATCGCCACGGTCATGAGCCGCATGGCGCGGCTGTGCGCCGATCACCTCCCGCTCAGGCTCCTCACCCCGCCTTTCGCCGTTCCGGCGGTGACCCATTGCCTGCAGTGGCACCGCTACCAGGACCAGGACCCCGGCAGCCGCTGGCTCCGGGCTCTCCTCGAGGAGGAAGCCGGCAAGATCGGGCCCACGAACCGTTCGGTCGGCCGCCGGCAGGCGAAGGCCGACGGCTGACAGGAATCCTATGCCGTTTCGCCATAAACCTACCGGCATCCCCGACCCGGTATTCGACCGAGCGGGCATGGCAAAATTCAACGTCATCGTTTTGTTGTGCCAGAACTCTTGGTATCATTACTTGGAATTTGGAAAATCTGCCTTCCATCGCGGATACTATGGGAGAACGATCAAGGTGGCAGAACAGGAACTGATGGAAAGGGTTACTTCCAAACCCGACGTATGCGGCGGCAGGCCCTGCATTCGCGACACCCGCATCGAGATCGCCGTGATTTTGGACGGTCTGGCCGAAGGCATGTCCGAACCGGACCTGATGGATCACTATCCGCAACTGACGAGAGACGACATTCACGCCTGTCTCGCCTATGCCGCAGACCTCGCGCACGAGAGCGTCTGGAAGACGGGCACTCTGTAATGAACCTCAAGCTGGATGAAAATCTCTCCCATCACCTCAAACCGGCATTGATCGAACTGGGGCATGACGTCTTGACCGCAGCTGACGAGAATCTTCTTTCCCATCCCGATACCGAGATCGCACAAGCGGCCAGAAAAGAACAACGTATGCTCCTGACCCTGGATGTCGAGTTCGCCGACCTGCGCAAGTATCCCCCTGGCTCCCATCCCGGCGTCATTCTCTTCCGCCCGCTTTCCTTGAGCCCGCTGTCCGTCAATGCCTTCATCACCGATTTTGTCCGCCGCACAGATCTCGATAAACTCGGCACCTGCGTCGCCGTCGTCGATCCCGTCCACGTACGCGTCCGCTGCCCGCTCAGGGCCGCGGAATAAACATCCCAGGCACAGGACAATCAACCCAATCGGGGGATTTCGAGCTGATTCAGGTACCCCGGCGTTACCCGGAGGGGTTTGAGGGGATTTGCTGTCGGCCGTAAGTGCTTTGTTTTGTGGTGGGCCCAGAGGGACTTGAACCCCCGACCCGCTGATTATGAGTCAGCTGCTCTAACCAACTGAGCTATAGGCCCTTTTGTGGTATGCGTCAGAGTAGCATGGAGCCCTATCGCGGTAAAGCGCGAATGCGCCGGCGCACGAATCTGCAGCGCGAGCGGTTGAGACGGGTCCGGATGGGGCGGGCGACGGGGACAAACGCGAACTTATGGGTTCTATGGCGCCGCTATCTGCAATGGGGACAACAATAAGCCTGGTCCGTCCCCGAACTGTATCCCCGAATCGTCAACGGTTACCCCGCTTTTTCCAACAAGACTTCGTTGATAATGGTCTGGTAGCCCACGCCGCGTTTCCGGGCTTCCCTGCGTGCCCAGGCTAATACTTTGGGGTGTAACCGAATCGATGTGGGCTGATATTTCTCCTCTTCTGCTTTCGCCGGTCGGCCTCGCGGCGGACGAGGCTTGCCGGTTTTGGCCTCTATCGCCTTGCGGGCAGCATCCCGTTCTTTCCTGGTGACCCGTCTGGCCTTTTCAAAGGGAAAATCCTCTGAATTCTTCATATCTCTTCCTTTCACGGCGATTCGCCTGCCGGGCACCGATGATGCGATGCACCTGCCCGCGCCGACGTCTTGTGAATACCACCACGAGCACTCCATCATCCGATTCGCCGATCAGCCACTCCCGAATTTCTACTGCGCTGGAGTGCTTTTCATCGGCAGCCACCAAGGCAAAGGGGCCATCGAATGCCGTAACCGCCTGACCGAAGGAAATGCCGTGCTTGAGCGGATTCCGATGGGCTTTCTCCTCATCCCATTCGAATTTCATGTTTTCAGTATATACCATATATATATGTTTTCAAGAAGATCTTGCGCCGTACAAAGCATAGGCGCATTCCTGCGGAACTCGGGGCGGGCGGCGGGGACAAAGGTGGACTTACGGGTTCTATGACGCGGCTATCTGCAATGGGGACAACAATAAACCTGGTCCGTCCCCATTTTTACTTGAGGTAGTCGACGGCGTTGCGGAACAGGAGGAGGCCGAGGCCCTCCGCGGGGAGGGTGCCGTCGAGCTTCTGCAGCTCCCACTGCGGGTGGTTTTCCGGGTAGAGGTAGGCCTCCGGGTGGGGCATCAGGCCGAAGATGCGGCCGGAGGGGTCGCACAGGCCGGCGATCGCGTTCAGGCTCCCGTTGGGATTGTGGGGGAACTCCTGGGTCGGCAGTCCCGTCGCGGGGTCGGCGTAGCGGCAGGGGACGCACCCGAGCGCCTCCAGCCGCTCGAGCAGGCGCCGATCCAGGGTAAAGACCTTCCCCTCCCCGTGGCGGATCGGGAGGGGGAAATGGGTGAGGCCGCGGGTGAAGACGCAGGGGGAGGCGGGCTCGAAGCGCAGCGTCGACCAGCGGTTCTGGAAGGCGCCGCAGTCGTTCTGCACCACCGACAGGCGCTGCGTGAAGTAATCGCGGTCGAGCCCCGGCAGCAGCCCCAGCTTCACCATGATCTGGAAACCGTTGCACACCCCCAGGATCAGTTTCCCCCCGCCGATGAAGCGCTCCAGTTCTCCACTCAGCCGGTGGCGGGTGCGCAGGGCGAAGACGTGGCCCGAGGTCATGTGGTCCCCGTAGGAGAACCCCCCGATGAACATCAGCGCCGCGTAGTCCCTGAGGCGAGCCGGCCGCTCGACGAGATCGCTGAAGTGGACGAGGTCGGCCCGGGCCCCCGCCATCTCCCACGCGACCTTCGATTCGGCCTCGCAGTTGAGCCCGTAGCCCGTGATGATGCAGACCGGAGTGTCAAATGCCATACAGGGTTTCCTTGAATGCGCGCCGGAGCGCTTCGGTTTCGACATCCACCACCAAACGCCCCCCGCTCCCCGCGACGCGGAGCCGGCCGGAGGCGGTCACGGTGCCGACGCGGGCCAGCGGCAGCCCGCGCAGAAGCGCCTCGAGTTCGGCGGCGTCCCCGGGGGCGCAGCTGATGACGAAACGGCTGTTCGATTCCGAGAAAAGGCGCGCGTCGTCGTCGAGCGTCTCATCGGATGGGACGGCGCCCAGGTCGACCTCGGCGCCCAGGCCGCCGCCGACGGCGGCGAGCCCGAGCGCCACCCCGAGCCCCCCGAGGGTGGGCGTGTGCGACGAGAGCAGCAGGCTGCGCGCGGCGGCCTCGTTCATCGCCCGGTAGGTCTCGAGCGCCCGCTCGACGTCGAGGCCGGGGAGCCGCCCCCCGTACGCCCCGGGCGTCCCCTGCTCGCGCGCGAGCATCCGGTGGAATTCCGAC
The DNA here is from genome assembly GCA_012729555.1 of Acidobacteriota bacterium. Taxonomy (NCBI): domain Bacteria; kingdom Pseudomonadati; phylum Acidobacteriota; species Acidobacteriota bacterium. Next base: position 37,776 of record JAAYCX010000011.1, on the reverse strand, counting down.
CCCCCCAGCTCCGCGCGGGTGAGCCCCAGCACGTATACGGGATCGCCGGGGCGCTTGAAATACATCGTGACCGCCGTCCGGACGTCGTCGATTTTGCCGATGGCCGAGAAGAGGACCGTGGGGGGGATGGAGATCTTCCGCCCGCCCCGGACCGAATCGTTCTTCATGCTGTCCTTGCCCGAGATGACCGGCACCCGGTAGGCGGTGGTGACGTCGTACAGGGCCTTGTTGGCGCGCACGAGCTGCGCCATCTTGTAGCGCCCGTCGGGGTTCCGGTCCGACTCGACCGGGTCGGGCCAGCAGAAGTTGTCCAGCCCGGCGATCCGGTCGAGCCTCCCGCCGGCGCTCACCACCCGCCGCACCGCCTCGTCGATGACGCTGGCCATCATCCCGTAGGTGTCCAGGTCCGAGTAGAAGGGGTTGATCCCCTCGGCCAGGACGATCCCCTCGACCGAGCCGTGCTCCACCCTCATGACGGCGGCGTCGGCCGGGACGTCGCTCTGGACCCCGACGAAGGGCTTCACCACGCTGAGACCCTTGACCTCGCCGTCGTACTGCCGCGATTTGAACTCCCGGGAGCAGACGTTGAGCCCGCGGAGCAGGCCGAGGAGGCGCCCCGTGCGCGCGCCCCGGCGCGCCGGGCGCGGGGGAGCGACCCGCGGGGGCTCCCAGAGGGCCTCCAGCGTCAGGCGCGGCCCCCCCTCGTGCAGGAACTCGAGGTCGAGGCCGGCCACCACCCGCTCCCCGTAGCGGACTACGAACTGGCCGGTGGAGGTGAAGGTGCCCAGCGCCGTCGCTTCCACCTCGCGCCGCCGCGCCAGCTCCACCAGCGCCTCCAGGCACTCCGGCGGGACCGCGAGCGACATCCTCTCCTGGGCCTCCGACAGGAGGATCTCCCAGGGCTGCAGCCCGTCGTACTTGAGGGGGGCTTTCCGCAGGTCCAGGTCCGCCCCCCCCGAGATCCGGCTCATCTCACCGATGGACGAACTCAGCCCCCCGGCGCCGTTGTCGGTGATGGCGCGGTAGAGCCCCCGGTCGCGCGCCTCCATCAGGAACTCGTACATGTTGCGCTGGGTGATCGGGTCGCCGATCTGGACCGCCTGGGCCGGCGACTCCTTGCGCAGCTCCTCGGAGGAAAAGGTGGCGCCGTGAATCCCGTCCATGCCGATGCGCCCGCCGCACATGACGATGACATCGCCGGGGGAGATCTCCTTGCGCTCCGACGGCCTCCCGCCCACCAGGAGCGGAATGCGGCCGACGGTGCCGCAGTACACCAGCGGCTTGCCCAGGTAGCGTTCGTCGAAGCGCTCGAAGCCCCGGACCCACGGGATGCCGCTCTGGTTCCCGCCGTCGATGACGCCCTGGTGCACTCCGTCGCGGATGCGGCGCGGGTGCATCAGCCCCTCCGGCAGGTCCCCTTCGTAAAAGGGGGACCCGAGGCAGTAGCCCCAGACGTTGGCCAGAAGCTCGCACCCCATGCCCGTCCCCATCGGGTCGCGGTTCACCCCCACGATCCCCGTGATGGCGCCGCCGTAGGGATCGAGCGCCGAAGGGGTGTTGTGGGTCTCGACCTTGCAGGAGACGTGGTACCGGTCGTTGAAGCGGATGATGCCGGCGTTGTCGCTGAAGACCGAGACCAGCCAGTCCACCTGCGCGCCGATTTTGGCCGTGGCGTCCCGGATGCAGGTCTTGAAGAGGGAGTCGATCCACTCCCCGGCACCGGTCTCGTCCACGTAGTGCACACGCGCGGCGAAGATCTTGTGCTTGCAGTGTTCCGACCAGGTCTGGGCGATGCACTCGAGTTCCACGTCCGTGGGGTGGAGGGGGAGCCCCATCGCTTCCCGCCGGCGGCTCACATCGTCCGAGGCGAAATAGTCCCGGACGGCGTGCATCTCCTCGAGGCTGAGCGAGAGGATCCCCTCCCGGCTGATGCGCAGCAGTTCCGCGTCCGGGACTCCCAGGTCGTAGCTGCCGACCCGGATGCCGGCCTGCTCCCGGACGGCGGGGACCTCCAGGTCGATGCCGGAGGCGGCCCACTCGCCGGGAGAGAAGATCCGGATCGAATGGATCAGGGGGTTGGCAAGCAGGTCCCGGGACAGGTGCTCCACGTCGGGGCGCGCGAGCGCGCCGCGGAAAAAGTACTGGATGGAGGTGTAGACCGACTCGTCACGGCCCAGGGGGCGGTCCAGGACGTCGCGGGCCACGGCGCAGGCGGTCGAACCGACGTTATCGGTCACCCCCGGCCGGAACCCCACCTCGACCATCCAGTCGAAACGCGGGGGGGGGAGCCGGCCCGCGGCGGAGCGGCAGATGACGGGATCGGTGAAGGCGGTCCGGATCTTCCGGAGCTCGCCGGGCGAGAGCACGAGGTCCAGCTTGTAGACATCGCGCGTCCGGCAGGACACCACGGGAAGCCGAAGAAAACGGTGCGCCCGGGCCGCGACGGCGCGGCCCCGGGCGTCCACCACGCCCCGCTTCAATCCGATCTCTATGCGATGGGTCACGACGCAGTCCGATCCTTTCAGGTTTGCAGGCGCAGGATATTGGGATCGCGGGGCAATTGCAAGGGGCCGCGGGGGGAATTCCCGGCGGTCAATCGCGGACCGAGGAGCCCTCCAGGAAAGCCATCAGCATCCGGCTGCGGGAGGGGTGGCGCAATTTTCTCAGGGCCTTCGCCTCGATCTGCCGGATGCGCTCGCGGGTGACCGAGAAGCGCTGCCCCACCTCTTCCAGCGTGTGCTCGCTGCCGTCGCCGAGGCCGAAGCGCATCTTGATGACCTGCTCCTCGCGCGGCGTCAGAGTCTGCAGGACCGATTCCGTCTGTTCCTTCAGGTTGATGTTGATCACCGCTTCGGCCGGGGAGAGCACACCGCGGTCCTCGATGAAATCCCCGAGGTGGCTGTCCTCCTCCTCGCCGATGGGGGTCTCCAGGCTGATCGGCTCCTGGGCGATCTTGAGGATCTTGCGCACCTTGCTGACGGGGAAGTCCATTTTCCTGGCGATCTCCTCGCTGGTCGGTTCGCGGCCGTATTCCTGGACGAGGCTGCGGGAGGTGCGGATCAGCTTGTTGATCGTTTCGATCATGTGGACGGGGATGCGGATGGTGCGCGCCTGGTCGGCGATCGCCCGGGTGATCGCCTGGCGGATCCACCAGGTGGCGTAGGTCGAGAACTTGTACCCCCGGCGGTACTCGAATTTGTCCACCGCCTTCATCAGGCCGATGTTCCCCTCCTGGATCAGGTCGAGGAACTGCAGCCCCCGGTTGGTGTACTTCTTGGCGATCGACACCACCAGCCGCAGGTTCGCCTCCACCAGCTCCTTCTTGGCGATGTCGGCTTCCAGTTCTCCGGAGCGGATGGTCGCCAGCGTCCGCTTCAGCTCGTCGGCGGGGGCGAGGGCGTCCGATTCGATCTGCTTTATCTCCGCGTCGATCAGCCTCAGGCGCTTCTTGATCCCTTTGGAGTCGTCCAGGCGCCGGGGCGCTTCCAGGCTGCGCAGGAGCCTGTGCCTCTCCCGTTCCAGCCCGACCACCCTGTCGACCGTTTCCCGGATGACGCCGATGAGCCTTTCGTGCTGGATGACGTTCAGCTCCAGTTCCCTCACCTTCCACGCGATCGGGATCCGGTACCGGGCCAGCATGGAGAGGTTCTTCTTGTAGATGCGCGATCCCTTCCGGCAGCGGGCGATCCGGGCACGGATCCGGTGCGCCGCGCGCTCGTGCTTGCGGATGCTGTCTATGACCGAGAGTACTTCCTGCGCCTTCTGCTCCACCCGTTCCTCGGTGACCTCCTCTTCGTTGAAGAGGACGATGTCCCGGACCGATACCTGTTTTTTCTTTAATTGATCACCTATTTCCAGGATTTCCTGAACTACCAGTGGAGATCTGGAGAGCGCCTTGAGGATCACCCGCTGGCCGTGCTCGACCCGCTTGGCGATTTCCACCTCTCCCTCGCGGCTCAGCAGCGGGACCGTCCCCATTTCCCGGAGATACAAACGGACGGGGTCGTTCGTCTTATCGAGATTCAACGCTCCGAAATCGAACTCGCTCTCTTCCCCGGAATCGTCCTCCTTCTTCTCCCCCCGCTTGTTCTCCTCCTGGAATTTCTGCTCGGTGTCGATAACCTCGATTCCCGCGGATCCGAAGAGAGAAAAAATGCTGTCGAGTTCATCCGAGGAACAGACCCCTTCGGGGAGGAGGTCGTTGACCTCGTCGTAGAGGAGATACCCCCTCTCCTTCCCCATCAGGATCAGCTCTTTTACTTCGTCGTATTTTTCTTCGATAGACAAACCGCTGTCTCCTTTCCCCTCTATTTGCTGGAAAGACCGACCAGTTCCCGGTCCACGGCGACGCGCTGCTCGAGCAAACGGGTGAGCGTCTCCTCGTCGTTCCGCCCGGCCGCCTCCGCGATTTCCAGCACGATCTGCTGCCTGTACGCCGTCAGTCTCAGGGTCCGCAGTGCGTTCAGGAAACTCTCCGCCGTATCGGTCGAGGGGCTTTCCGGCATCTCCTCCATTTCCAGGTGGGCCAGCAGGTCCTGTTCGGGCTCGCCCGCGAAACGCCGGTGGAGGTCCGCGAAGCCGCTCTTTTCGCCCCGGTCGAACCCGTCGAGCAGGGCGGCGAAGATCTTCTCCCCCGCCAGGCCCTCGAAATCCTGCCGGCAGCAGAGGGGGAGGATCCGCTCCTGCAGTTCCTCGTGCCCGACGAGAAGCTGGAGCAGCTTCTTTTCCGCCGTTCTCATCGACACGGCCCTCGCCACCGTCTCCTCGCCCAGCCGCCCCCGCTTCTGCTGCGCCGCGCGCTTGGTCTCGGCCAGCAGCTGCCGGTCCTCGATCCCCAGCCTGCGGGCGAACCGGAACACGTATTCCGAGCGCTCCACCGCGCTGGGCAGCCGCGCCAGGTAGGGGAGCACCGTGTTCATGACCTGGATCTTGTTTTTGGGATCGTCCAGCGCGCCCTGGCTGCCGATGGCGGCTTCGAGCACGAACTCGAGGTAGGGGACCGCAGCTTCCGCCTTCTCCCGGTAGGCATCGGCCCCGCTCGCGCGGACGAAGGCATCCGGGTCCTGCCCCTCGGGGAGACGGAGAACCTTCACCCGGAAGTCCCCCTCCAGAAAGAGGTCGAGCGATCTTTGCGCGGCGGCCAGTCCCGCGGAATCCGGATCGTAGCTCACCACGGCCTCGTGCGTATAGCGGCCCAACAATTCCACCTGCTGCGGCGTCAGACTCGTTCCCAGGGAAGCCACCAGGTTGTGCACCCCCTGCTGGAAGGGAATGACGAAATCCATGTACCCTTCGACCAGGATGGCGTACCCCCGTTCCCGGATGGCGTCCTTGGCGAAGCTCAAGCCAAAAAGGTTCCGGCTCTTATTATAAAGCCGGGTCTCGGGCGAATTCAAATACTTCGGCGGCCGCCCGTCCGTGGCCCGCGCGCCGAAAGCGACCGGGCGGCCCTGGACGTCGGTGATGGGGAACATGATCCTGCCCCGGAAACTGTCGTAGGCCCGGCCCCCGTCCTCCGAACGTTTCGCCAGCCCGCAATCCTCGAGCACCTGGAGCGCGAACCCCTTTTTCTGCAGGAGGGGGACCAGGTAATTCCCCCCGGAGGGGGAGTAGCCGAGGCTGAAACGCCCGATGGTCTCCTCGGTGATGCCCCGGTCGGCCAGGTACCGGAGCGCGCTCTTCCCCTCCTCGGTGTGGCGCAGACAGTGGTGGTAGGTGGCCACGGCCTCGGCCATCGCCTTGCGCAGGGCGTCGGAGCCGGAAACGGCGGCGGCCGGGTGGGCGGGGGAGGCCTCCGGGAGCCGGATTCCCGAACGCTCCGCCAGAAACCGCACCGACTCCGGGAAGGAAAGATGCTCGATCTGCATGATGAACTTGAAGACGTCGCCCCCCAGGCCGCAGCCGAAACACATGAAGATCTGCTTTTCCTCGTTGACGTTGAAGGAGGGGGTCTTTTCGTTGTGGAAGGGGCAGCGGGCGAGGTGGTTGCGCCCGCGCTTGCGCAGGCTCACATACTCGGAAACCAGGGATACAATATTGACGGAGTTGCGAACCTCGTCCAGTACGTGATCCTCGAAGAAAGGCATTACCGTGGCCGCCGATAAAGAAATTCCCGCTCCTGCATGGCTCCCGAGAAAAATAACACAATCCGCCCGCAATGGGGAGAAGGGGTTTTCGGGCGCCGGCGGGACGGGCGGAGCGAAGGGCCGTCAGGGCGTGCCGCGCTTCCGGTTGATCAGGCCGGCGACGTATCCGGCGCCGAAACCGTTGTCGATGTTCACGGTCACCACGTTGGAGGCGCAGCTGTTGAGCATGGCCAGCAGCGAGGACACCCCGCCGAAGGAGCTGCCGTACCCGATGCTCGTGGGGACCCCGATGACGGGGACGCGGAGCAGCCCCCCCACGACGCTCGCCAGCGCCCCCTCCATCCCGGCCGCCACGATCACGACCGCCGCCCGCGAGAGCTCTTCCCGGATGTCCAGGAGGCGGTGGATCCCGGCGACCCCCACGTCGAAGGTGGTCCGCACCTCGTTCCCCATCAGCCGCGCCGTAAGCGCCGCTTCCTCGGCGACCGGGATGTCGCTGGTACCGGCGCACACCACGTGGATGGTCCCCTGGCCGTAGAGGGTCTTGTCGAAAACGATGGTGACGGCCCGGGCGTTCTCATCGAACCGTGCCCTGGCGGTGATCCTGCGGATCCGGCGATAGACCGCCTCCGTGGTGCGCGTCACCAGGATGTTCGACTTCTGCCGCAGCAGGCTCCGGACGATGGCCGCGATCTGATCCCCGGTCTTTCCCGGCCCGAAAATCACCTCCGGGAAACCCTGGCGCAGCGCGCGATGATGGTCCACGCGCGCGAACCCCAGGTCCTCGAAGGGCATATGCTTCAGGCGCTCGAGCCCCTGATCGGGCGACACGGCCCCCCGGCGAACCTGCTCCAGCAACTCCAGAACCTGTTTCGAATTCATGGCGGCCCGATGCGTGCGGGGGCGGCCTCACGGCCGCCCCCGGGTTAACGTTCCGGCAGGAGGTCAGTAACGCCCCCTCCCGCCGCGGTCGCCGCCCCGCGGGCCGGACCGGTCACGGTCTCTCCCCTGACGGCCGCGGTCGGAGTCGCGCCGCGGCGGACGGGGGGATGCCTCGATGGGAGGCAAACCCGCCTGCTCGCGCAGCACGGCCCTGCGGCTTAGGCGGATCTTGTTCGGGGGCTCGATGCCGATCACCTTCACCGGGATCTGGTCGCCGACCTTGAGCTCGGAGTTGATGTCCTCGACCCGGAAATCGGCCACTTCCGAAATGTGGAGCAGCCCTTCGGTCCCGGGGAAGATCTCCACGAAGGCGCCGAAGTCCACGATCCGGGTCACCGTTCCCAGGTAGGTCTTCCCCATTTCGGCTTCCATGATCAGGTCCTCGATCATCCGGATGGCGCGCTGGGACGACTCGGTATCGCTCGAGGCGATGTTGACCTTCCCGTCGTCCTCGATATCGATCTTGACCCCGGTCTGTTCGATGATCCCCCGGATCACCTTCCCGCCGGTCCCGATCACGCCCCCGATCTTTTCCTTGGGGATCTGGATGGTGATGATACGGGGGGCGAAGGGGGAGATGTCCGGACGGGAGGCCTCGAGGCACTCGGCCATCCGCTTGAGAATGAACAAACGCCCCACCCTGGCCTGCTCCAGGGCCTCCGCCATGATCTTCCTGTCGATCCCGCCGACCTTGATGTCCATCTGCAGGCTGGTGATTCCCTTCTCGGTGCCGGCGACCTTGAAATCCATGTCGCCGTAGTGGTCTTCCGCGCCGGCGATATCGGTCAGGATGGCGTACTTGTCCCCTTCCTTCACCAGTCCCATGGCCACCCCGGCCACCGGGGCCTTGATGGGGACCCCGGCGTCCATCAGGGCCAGGATGCCGCCGCAAACGGTCGCCATGGACGAGGAACCGTTGCTCTCCATGATGTCCGAAACCACCCGCACCGTGTAGGGGAACGCCTCCTCGGGGGGCATGACCGGCAGGATGCTGCGCTCGGCCAGGGCCCCGTGGCCGATTTCGCGCCGCCCCGGCCCGCGCAGGAACTTGACCTCTCCGACGCTGAAGGGGGGGAAGTTGTAGTGCAGCATGAAGCGCTTGAAGCTCTCCCCTTCCAGGGTGTCCATGCGCTGCTCGTCATCGGAGGTGCCGAGCGTGGCCGTCACCAGGGCCTGGGTCTCGCCGCGGGTGAACAGGGCCGAGCCGTGCGTCCGGGGGAGCATCGAGACCTCCGCGCTGATGGGGCGGATTTCGTCGAACCGTCGCCCGTCCGGCCGCCGGCCCTCCTCGAGCATCTCCCGGCGGAAGATCCGTTCCATCACCTGATGGTAGATCTTCTCCGCCTGCGCCCGCCGCTCCGTCTCCTCCTCCGGGACCGAGGCGACGATCTCCGCCTTGACCACGTCGAGGGCGGCGTAGCTTTCCAGTTTCGCCGGGATGTGGAGCGCTTCCGATATCTTCCCGGCGAAGTCGCGTTCGATCCGCTCGATTTCCGAGGGGTCGAACTCGGGCTTGACGAACTCCCGCTTGACCGGCTGGATCCGCGCGTACAGTTCCTTCTGCAGCCCGATGATCTGGCGGATGATGCCGTGGGCGAAATCGAGCGCCTCCACCATCATCGCTTCCGGGATCTCACTGGCGCCCGCTTCGACCATGACGATCGCATCCTCGGTGCCGACCACCGTCAGGTTCAGGCTGCTCTCCTTCAGCTTGCTGATCGGGGGGTTCACCACGAACCGGTCTTCCATGTATCCGACCCTCACCGCCCCCACGGGGGTGAAGAACGGGATGGCGGAGCAGTACAGGGCGGTGGAGGCCCCCGTGATGCCCATGATGTCCGGGTCGTTTTCCTTGTCCGCGGAGAGCACCAGGGCGACCACCTGGGTTTCGCACATGAACCCGTCGGGGAAGAGGGGGCGCAGGGGCCGGTCGATCATCCGCGAAGTCAGGACCTCCTTTTCGGTCGGCCTCCCCTCGCGCTTGAAGAAGCCGCCGGGGATCTTCCCCGCGGCGTAGGTGTTTTCACGATAGTCGACCGTCAGCGGGAAAAACCCCTGGCCCTCCCTGGCCTGCTTGAGTGCGCAGGCGGTCGCCAGGACCACCGTATCGCCGTAACTGATGTAGGCCGCACCATCGGCCTGCTTGGCGATCTTGCCCATTTCGATTGAAAATTCCAACCCGCCGATCTCGGCAGAAACTCGATGTACCATACTATCCTCCAATGTGTGGGTAAATCCGGGAAGCTGGCAGGCGGGAATTATGAACTAGGAATTATGATTATGAGTACTGAGTTAAGGATTATGCCCGATAACCCTTAACTCATAACTCATAATTCATAATCCACCCAACCCCCCGGTATTCGTTTCTAAAACCAGGCCCCGAACCCGCCCGGCGCCCCTTTCAGTACCCATAAAGGGGAAAACCGGGCTCGGCGTACGAGGCCCGGCTTCGGGGAACGCCGCATCCCTTGTCGCGCCCGGGCAACCCGCCCGGCGACGCAGGACCTGCGGTTGTTCGGAGGGACTCCCGGAGGAGCCCCTACTTGCGGATGCCGAGCCGGTTGATGACCGTCCGGTACCTGTTGATGTCCTTATCCTTCAGATAATCCAGAAGGCGGCGGCGCTTCCCGACCATGCGCAGCAGGCCGCGGCGGGAATGATGGTCCTTGGCGTGAACCTTGAAATGCTCGGTCAGGTACGAGATCTTCTCGCTCAGAATGGCGATCTGGACCTCGGGCGAGCCGGTATCCTTCTGGTGAGTTTTATAGGCTTCCACTAATTCCGTTTTCTTCTCTACAGTCAGTGACAAGCTGCCCTCCGCATAAGCCAGGAATATTAAGCCGATATTAAAAAAAGCGAGTATATCACACGACTTGCGGTGCTGCAATCAGGAAGCGCTCCCTCTTTACCGGGGAGTTACGGGACCCCTCCCCCGGCCCCGCCGACGACGACGGAAAGGTCGGCGACCGCGCCCGCCGTGGCGGCCCGCAATTTTTCCAGGAGCCGGGGTTTCATCCCCCGGAGCGCCTCGGCCCAGCCCAGGTCCCGGGCTGCGATCACCAGTTCCGACTGCCGGAACCGGATCGGTCGGCACTCGGCGGCCAGACGCTCCCCCACTATCCCGGGCCAGGCCGCCCCGAGGCTGGCGACGACCCAATCCCCGTATTGGGGGGATCCCCGGTAGAGCGAAAAGAGCACGCCGGACAACGGTTCCATATTACGGCTCGGGCAGCGCCACCGGGGGCACGGAGGAGATGAACCTCAGCTGCCTGTCGCCCAGCTCGCCCATGGCGTGCAGGGGCAGGCTCGAACGCACCCGCACGTTGCCCGAGATCAATCCTCCCATTCCGGGGAACCAGTCATCGAGCGTTCCGGACATGCTCGCCCCCGCCTCGAGCGTGACGGCACGGGCCGCTTCGAGGGTCCCCTCGACCCCCCACAGTTCCAGGCTCACATTCGCGGCCTGCTCCCCGCTGTTGAGGAGCGAGATCTCCGTATAGAAATCGGCATCCTCGCTGACCAGGGGGTACACCAGGCGGTCCATCGGGTGCCCGGAGAGTTCGAAGGCGGCCAGGAACCGGTTGCCCGCATCCGTGAAGGATACGGTTCCGACGATCCGGTCCACCGTGCTGACGACCTCCAGCCACCCCTCGCGCCCCTCGAGGCCCTGGTCGTTCCCGAAAATGTCCCACAGGTTCCCCTTGATCTGGGCGTTGACCGAAAGGGTGCGGCTTTCCGTCGCCAGGACCTCTCCGCCGGTCGAGTGGAGGATGAGGTCGACATCGGCCACCTGCTCCTGGTTCCCGTTGATCACGTTGAGAAAGGTGATCCTCTCGGAGGAGAGCGTGAACCGGGGGGAATACACGCGCGTCACCCCGACGTAGCGGTCCATGTCGATCCCCTCGACGGAGGTCCTGGCCCCGCCGTTGCTGTAGACCTGGCTGGAGAGCATGCCGACGTCGGAACGAATCCTCAGGTACCCGGCCGAAACCCCCTCGGTCAGAAGCGCCGTGGAGTGCGCCTGGCGCGGGGCGGACATGGCCACCGACATCCGGGTGAACAGTCCCGTCTGCGGGCTGTACAGGTCCCCGACGGCGAGGGTTTCCACCTCCGTGACGTCATCCGAATCGACCAGGCCGTACCCGCCCGAAATGAGCACCCTGTCGTTGTCCCCCTCCCTGTCATCCATGAGGAGCGTCGCCGTATGAAAGCTGCGGTAGGCCGTCATCTGGCCGTTGGTCGCGGAAAAGAGGCCGGTGGAGGGATCGTACAGCTCCGCCGTGTTCAGTCCGCCGGTCGGGGCGGATTCCGAGTTCGAGCCCCCGGTGACCAGCACGGTACCGTCAGCCAGCACCGTGGCCGTGTGGTTGCTCCGGGCCGCCGTCATCGAAGACGCCGGGGAGAAGGTGCCCGACTGCGGATCGTAGAGCTCCGCGCTGTCGAGGGTGGCGCCGTTGTATCCTCCCGCCACCAGGACCCGCCCGTCCCCGAGCAGCACGGCGGTGTGAAACGCCCTCGGGACGCCGAGGCTCCCCGTATAGGAAAAGGCGTCGGTCGCGGGGTCGTAGATCTCCGCGGTGGCGGTCGCCCCCACGCCGTCGAGCCCTCCCACGATCAGCACGCGCCCGTCCGCCAGCCTCGTGGCCGTGTGCGCGTCCCGCGGCAGGTTCATCGGCCCGGAGGTGTAGGAAAACCGGTCGGAGACCGGGTCGTACAGTTCGGCCGTCCGGTTGATGGAGGTGGAATTCTGCCCTCCCGCCAGCAGCACCCTGCCGTTGCCGAGCGCGGTGGCCGTATGCCGGTAACGCTCGGCCCTCATCGATCCGGGCGTGAAGGCGAAGGACCGGCTGGCGGCGGTATACAGTTCGGAGCTGCGCAGGATCCTGAACCCGTTCTTCCCCCCCGCTATCAGGGCTTTCCCGTTGGAAAGCACCGTCGACGTGTGCCCCTGGCGCGGCGTATTGGGCGCCCCGAGGGCCGTGAAGTAGCTGAGGGAGACGGAGTCAAAGAGTTCCGCGGTGCTGTTGGTCTTCTCCGAATCGAGCCCCCCGGTGATGAGGACCAGCCCCCGGGTGATGCTGGACACCACGTCGGTCAGTTCCCGCGTGGCCCGGTTGGCGGCCCCCAGGTTCGCCGCCGCCTTTTTCTGGACCTCGGTTCCATCGGTCCCGTAATGGGTGATTTCATAGACCGCGTTGTTGTAGTTCGGGTTGACGAAGGTCAGCTGGGCGGAGGAACCCGCATCCTGGGGGATCTCGGGAAGGATCCAGTCGTGCAGTTTCCCGAACCCGGCATAGAGGGGGACCGATTCCATGTTGCGGATATAGGCCTCGAGGAAATTGCCCTGGATCTGTCCCGCGGCCGTATGCCCCACGACCACCGGCGCGGCGCTCTCGATCAGGAGGTACCCTTCGTTGATCGCGTCGTTGTTGAGGTTGAAGATCTCCGACAGGTCCACCGCCTTCTGCCCGTTGGGGGGCAACGCCACGATCGCCGGGTTGACGATGTCCTCCCCGAAGGAGAAAAACTCGGCCCCGCTGTCGTTCATCGCGGTTATCACCACGTCCACCGAAACCCCGGAGAGATTGACCAGCGAAAGTCCCGTGAATTTGTCCTGCTGGCTGATGAACTTGGTTTGCCGGAAAACGGCGGAATCCGCAAGGAGGTCCAGCTCGTTGCTGGCCAGGTTCAGCGCCGCCAGCACGCGCCCGTCGGGCGTGATCCCGAGCCTCGAGGTCTGGTCCGCACTCAGGTTGGGGTCGTCCCCGGCCGGGTAGGACCCCACGACGCCGCCGCTCACGAGATCGTGCTGAAGGACGCGATCGGTCGTCGAGGAGGCGTAAAACGCGTAGCGGTTGTCCGCGGAGAGCACGATATTGGCCGAACCCAGGGGCGCGGGAACGATATCGTACTGGATAACTGAAGTCTCCTGGTCGGTCTCCTGGTCGTTTATTTCGTCGCCGTCGTCGGCCGGGTGGACCGTCGGGATCAGGGAGAGGAAATTCTGCGACAGCACCGCCCAATGCTTCCCGCCGGGGAGCAGGGTGGCGTAACTCGGCTGGGAACCCACGCCGTAGATGCCGTCGTCCCCCTCGTCCTCGTCGTTGTCGGTTGTCGACCCGTCGCCGTCGTCGTCGTCGTCGTCGGTGACCAGCGCCCCGGTGGCGGGGTCGAAGATGAAGGCGGCCGACAGTGAGGTCGAGAGCGCGTTGGAATCCTGGCTCGTGATCAGGGCCAGCGTTTCGTCCGCACTCAAAACCACCTGGCTGAAAATGGTGAAGTTCGTGATCGGGTAGACCGGGACGGGATCGAACTGCGCCTTCGAAGCCATGCTGGAGGCATCGACCAGCGTCACCCGGTTCCTCGTCGTGTCGACGACGTAGAGGGTCCTTCCGTCACCGCTCAGGGTGATGCGGGCGGGCGCGCCCAGGCCCGTCAGCCTCCCGAGTTCGGCGCCGGTGGCCAGGCTGAATTTGATCACGGCCCCCGTTTCGGTCGAGGAAATGTAACCCGCCGTGCCGTCGGGGGAGACGGCCGGCACGCTCCCGAACCCGAAGCGGCCATCGAAGGAATAGGTGGCCGCCAGCGTCCGGGCCGCGGCGTCGATGATGAAAACCCGGTTGTCGAGGACGGACACGGCCGCCAGCCTCATGCCTCCGGCGTAGGGAACGAGCCAGGCCGGTTTGCCGCCGGTTTCGATCCGGCCGGTCACCTCCCCGGTGGCCGGCGAAAAAGCCACCACGGTGCCGGAACCGGCGTAGGGGACGAACCCGACCGAGGAATCGGCCGAAAATACGATATTGGGAGCGATGCTGTCGGACAGGCTCTGCACGTTGACGTCGAAGACCAGCGGATCGTCGTTGCGCCCCCCCGCCAGAAGCACCCGGCCGCCCGCGAGGGGGGTGGCCGAGTGCCCGGCCCGGAAGGCGGACATGGTCGAAGCCAGCGGGGAGAAGGTTCCGGCGGCCGGGTCGTAGACCTCGCCGGCGGCGAGATACCCGTCCGACTTCCCTCCGGCGACGAGGACCTTCCCGTCGGGCAGAAGGGTGGCCGTGTGCCCGGTCCGCGCGCCCGCCATGTCCCCGGTCGCGGTGAACAGGCCCGTTTCCGGGTTGTAGATTTCGGCGGAAGGGAGCCCGCCCGCGCCGTCCATCCCCCCGGAAATCAGCACCCTGCCGTCGGGCAGGAGGGTGGCCGTATGCCCCCTGCGCGCCGTCGTCATGGATTGGACCAGCGTGAAGGTCCGGGTGCCGGGATCATACATCTCGGCGGAGGCCAGAAAGTTGTTGCAGAACACTTCGCTGCTCTGCAGGTTGTTGCACCCCCCGGCGACCAGGACCTTCCCGTCGGGCAGGAGGGTGGCCGTATGCCCCGTGCGCGCGGTGCGCAGAAAACCGGTCGCCGTAAAGGTGCGGTCCAGGGGATCGTAGACCTCCGCGTTGGAGAGGAAAGCCCCGTTGAACCCGCCTGTGATGAGGATGGATCCGCTCTGCAGCCGGGCCAGCACGGGGTTCTGCCGCGCGATCGTCATCACCCCGCCGACCAGCGAGAAGGTCCCGGTCACCGGTTCGTAGATCTCCGCGGTGGACAGGTAGGTGCCGTTGTAGCCGCCGGCGATCAGGGCGCCGCCGCTGGGAAGGAGCGCGGCCCCGGCGCCGCTCCGCGTCGACAGCATGGAGTCGGTCGCGGCGAAGGATCCGCTCGATGGATCGAAGATCTCCGCATCCTGCAGGTGGTGGTTGTTGTACCCTCCCGCCAGCAGCACCTTGCCGTTCGCCAGCCGGATCGCGACGTGATCCTCGCGGGCGACGCTCATCGCGTTTCCGGCCGGGGAAAAAGCCCCCGTCGCCGGGTCGTACAGGTCCGCGCTCGCGTTATAGACCGAGGTATTCGGGTTCACCGTCGTGAAAACCCGTTTCTGCGCATGCAGAGGGGAGCCCCAGAGCACGAGAACAGCCGACAGAAACAGTATTGACCGGAAACGCATATCTCTCTCCATACGGCTGCAGCCCGCAGCCAGACAAAGCTTACAAAATATCATGAATGCAGGGCACGCCCTGGTCCTTCGGCCTCACCCGGCCCGCGCGGCCGCGCGGCGAGGCTCCTTTCTTACGATTTTCCACCCGGCGACGTTCCAAAAAGCGGCGACACGGGACTCTCCCCGGCCGGCGCTTTGCGACGCCCGGCTCCAGATCGAGGGAGTCATTATATACGAGGCGCGCCCGGTTGGGGACATAAAGTGGGGGGAGTTTTTGCCCGCTCCCCGGCCCCTTTCCCGGCCCCTCCCCCGGCAAGGCGGAGCCGGCGGAAGCCGTTTGTCATCCACCTGTTTTTGTGCCAATATTGGCAGCTATCGACAAAGGGTGCGTACAGTGCCACAATATTGCGCGCATCCGGCCGATGCATTCGTTCGCCGCCCGGGAGCCGTCCAGGCAGCCCGACGGGGAGCGAATTCCGAAACATCCGTGAGGAGGTGAGGGGTGACGCGGTTTACCTATCGATCGATCCTTGGACTGCTTTGCGCCGTCTTGGCGGCATCAATCACGTGCATACCGTCGCTGCGGGCCCAGACCGGGTCCGTGCGCCTGGAAGGCATCGTCTGGGACCCTGCGGGGAACCCCATTCCGGGCGCCCTCATGACGGCGGTCGAAAGCGACTCCGGCCATGCCTACGACACCGCCAGCGACAGCGACGGCTATTACCGGTTCCTCGCCCTGCGGCCTGGAGTCTACACCGTCAGCGCGAAAGCGGAGGGCTTCAAGGACGTCGTTCACCGGAACCTGTATCTCCACACCCCCGGCAGCACCCAGGATAACTTCAGCTTCGAGGTTTCCGCGATCGAAACGGACATCGGGCCGAGCGAGCGGATGCGGACGCTCGATTCCGACGTCGCTGTGTCGTTTTCCGGCCGCCAGCTCGAGTCCCTGCCCCTCGTGGACCGCGACCCGCTCGCGCTCGCGCCGCTGCAACCCGGCGTACAGACCAACGGGGGGAACGCGGCTTTTTCGGCCGTCAACGGGATCCGCCCTTCGATGCACGCCGTGCGGCGCGACGGCGTCTCCGTCACCGACCCGGAGGATCCCCGGCTCGGCTTTTCCCTGATGCCGGTGAACATCGACGCGGTGTCGGCATTCCAGGTGGTCACGGCCGGGGCCACGGCCGCGTATGGCGGCTCCGGCGGCGCCCACTTCCTCCTCGACTCCGCCGTCGGCACCCGGGCATGGAGGGGAAGCCTCTACGACTACATCCAGAACGACAACCTGAACGCCAACGAGTTCTTCAACAACGCGCGCGGCATCTCCCGCCCCGAAAACACCCGCCACCTCTTCGGGGGAACCGTTTCCGGCCCGCTGGGCGACCGCACCCGCATCTTCGGGAATTTCGAGGGGAACCGCACGAATCAGCAGATGCAGCGCAACCGGCTCGTGCTGAGCGAGACCGCCAGGACGGGGGTGTTCCGATGGTTCCGCCCCGACGCCACCTCCTTCACCGAGGATGAGGTCCAGAGTTTTGACATCGCGGCGAACGACCCGCGCGGGCTCGGGATCGATCCCGCGGTCGCCGCGCTGATCGCCCGGACCCCGCAGCCCAACAATTTCAACATCGGCGACGGGCTGAACACGGCGGGCTACCAGTTCAACAGCGACGCCTATCTCAACGGGGAGCAGGTCAACGTCCGCGTGGACCACGACCTCGATCCGCGCCATCGCTTTTTCGTCCGTTTCGCGTGGAACCGCACCGAAGCGACCGATACCGGGAGCGCCTCCGAAGCCCCCTTCCCCGGGGAGGAATCGGGCATCCGGAAGACGAACGATTTCAGCATCGTGGCCGGATCGCATTTCACCCTGAATCCCACCATGGTCAATGAACTGCGGGTGGGTTATCAGAGGACCGCCACCGACTACGAGCGCCCGGGGGGTTCCCTGGGGCCGATGCTCGTGTCCAATTCCTGGACCAGCCCGCAGATCACCTCGTTCCCCCGGTCCTACCGCTCCCCGTCCTTTGAAATCAGCGACCACTTCTCCCAGGCCCGGAACATCCACGCGTTCAAGTACGGGGGGGCCGTGCGCCGCACGCGCCTCGGCAGCACCGAATACGACGGCGCCTACCCCAGGATCTCCTTCACCCGGGATTTCGGGAACATCCCCTCCGGAGCCATCGGCCCTTCCGACGCCATGGAGATTTCCGTGGAGGACCGGGAATCTTTTGAATACCTGTACAACGATCTCCTGGGAAGGGTCGGGAGGATCGGCCAGACTTACCAGTCGAACCTCCGGGAGTTCCTCCCCGGAGGCTCCCCCCGGGAGCGCGATTTCGCCCTGCTGGAACTTTCGGCCTTCGTCGAGGACAATTGGAAAATCCGCCGGAACCTGACCCTGAATCTGGGGCTCCGGTACGAGTTCCACACCGTGCCCGAGGAATTGAACGGCATCCAGGGCGTGCTGGACCGGGCGTCGGAGGTCTCCCCTTCGGCCCGCATCTCCGATTTCACGATCCGTCCGGGGGACGGATGGTACTCCGCCCCGCTCGGCAATTTCGCGCCGCGGGCGGGTTTCGCCTGGGACATCTTCGAAACCGGGTCGACCGTCCTCCGGGGATCTTACGGGATCCATTACGACCCCCTGATCATGGGGGCGGCGCGCTTCGTCGACCGGAACAGCCCCGGCCTCTCCAGGAACGTCGCCGTGTACCCCAACGAAAGCGGGACGGACTATCGCCTGAGCGACGAGCTCCCGATGCCCGTGAGGCCGGAAGCACCCGGCCTCGAGCCGGAGGCGGACCGTGCTTCCTCCGTCGCCGTCCTGGACTCCGACCTGTCCACCCCCAGGATCCACCAGTTTCACCTGACTCTCGAGCGGCGCCTGTGGGGGGCCGTTTGGGAAGCCGGATACACCCGCACGCGCGGCAGGGATCTCTTCCAGTACCTGAACCTGAACCAGCCCCGCATCGGGGAGGACTTTCTGCAGGCCTTCAGGGAACTGCAGGCCTACCGGAATTCCGGGGTGCCGGTCCCGGAGTCCAACACCCTGGTCCGGATCTTCGGCACCCCTCTCGACGCCTTCGACGCCCTCAAGGGATTCACTTTCGACAGCGGGCAGGCGGGCGTCGCGGCGGACACCCTGGACCGGGACTATTCCCACCTGTATGCCGACGCGGGGGTCAGCCCCTTTTACCTCCGGAATTTCCCGCAGTTCGACAAGTTCCTTTTCGGCACCAACGCGGCCGAGTCCTGGCACGATGCCCTGCGGCTGGGAATCCGCAAGAGCACCTACAACTATAACCTGAGGGCCTCCTATACCTGGAGCAAATCGCTCGACACCAGCTCCGCCGACGGGTCGGACCGGGTGAGTACCGTGGACGCCTCGAACCCCAAATCGGAAAAGGCGTACAGCGATTTCGACCGCGAGCACGTCCTGAATGTCACCGTGGACTATGCGCTCCCCTTCGGCCGCAACCCGGACAGCGACTACGATTTCCCCGGCTGGGTCAACGCCCTGTTCTCGGGGTGGAACCTGGGCGCGATCGGAACATGGGAAAGCGGCGCGCGTTTCGACGTCACTTCCGGGCTCCAGACCCGGTTCCCGGGGGTCGCCAGCCTGGCCAACCTGGACCGCGAGGGGACCGGGCTGCTGGGCACGCTCTTCACCGAAAACAACACCGTGTACTGGATCGGCCCCGCCACGGCGGAAAAGTTCAGCTACCCCGTTGCCGGCGCCCAGGGCGATTCCGGCCGGAACGCCTTCGTGGGCCCGAAATACTTCAACCTGGACATGGCGCTCCACAAGAGGTTCCACTTCCGCGAAACCCATGCGATCCAGTTCAGGCTGGAGGCCTACAATATCTTCAACAACACCCGCTTCGCCCTGCCGAACAACAACATCGACAGCCCGGGCTTCGGGACCATCACGTCGACGGTGGGAACTCCGCGCCTGCTGCAGGTGGCGCTGCGCTACCAGTTCTAGCGGGCCGGTCATGGCCACGGGACGATCCGCCGGGGACGCCTGCCCGGCTGAACAAACCGGGAAAGAGGGCGGGGGCCGGCGGGAATGGGTCCTGGCCTCCGCCTCCCCGCGGCGGCACGAGATCCTGGCCCGCCTGGGGCTCCGGTTCTCCGTCGACCCGAGCGGCATGACGGAGCCCCCCCGGGACCCGGCAGAATCCCCCGCGGCCTACGCCCTCAGGGTTGCCCGGCTTAAGGCCCGGGAGACGGGCGCGCGGCATCCGGGCGCCCTGGTGCTGGCGGCCGACACCATCGTGGTCCTCGACGACGACATCCTGGGAAAACCGGAAGGGCGCTCCGGGGCGCGCGCCATGCTCGGGCGCCTCGGCGGCCGCTGGCACGAGGTCCTTTCCGGGATCAGCCTGCTCGACACCGCGCGGGGCGCGCTGCACTCGACCTGCGGCCGCGCGCGCGTTCATTTCCGCGCCCTGTCCCGGGAGGAGGTGGAGTGGTACCTCGACACCGGGGAATACCGGGACAAGGCGGGGGCCTACGGCGTCCAGGGGTACGCCGCGCTCTTCATCGACCGGATCGAAGGGTGTTACTTCAATATCGTGGGGTTCCCGGTCGCGGCCTTCGAGGCCCTCTGCCGCGAGGCCGGGGTCGACCTGCGCTCCCACCTCGCCACCGGTCAGGCGGACCCGCCTACCCCCAGCCCAGCTTTTCGCGCAGCAGTTTGAAAAAGTTGTTCCCGAACGGGAGCATCAGCTTCAGGGACGTCCCGGCCCGCCCGATCCGGAGGCAATCCTGGGGCCTGAGCGGCATCCCGACCTGGCCGTCCACCGTGAGATAGACGTCCTGCCCGCGGCGCAGGCACACCCGCAGTTCAAGGCGGTCGGGGATGACGAGCGGCCGGTTGGTGAGGGAATGGGGGCAGATCGACTCGATGATGATGGCGTCCAGGGTCGGGTAAAGGATCGGCCCGCCGGCCGCCAGGGAATAGGCGGTGGATCCGGTGGGGGTGGAGATGATCAGCCCGTCGGACCGCGTCAGGAGCACCGGCTGGGAGTTCGCGCTCACCTCGAGGTCGATGATGCGGGCCAGGGCGCCCTTGTTGATCACCGCGTCGTTCAGCGCCCGGTAACGGGCGATCGACCCTTCGTCCCGGATCACCTCGACGTCGAGAAGCATCCGCTCCTCGATGTCGTAGCGTCCGGCGATCAACTCCTCGAGCGCCGTGTACATCTCGTCCAGCTTGACTTCGGTGAGGAACCCCAGGGATCCCAGGTTGATCCCGATGATGGGCACCCCGCTCGAGCCGATCAGGCGCGCCGCGTGCAGCAGGGTCCCGTCCCCCCCCAGCACGATCAGCGCGTCCACCCGCGCGGCCAGGGTGTCCGGGGAGGCCACGGCGGCATCCACGACGACGTGCTCGGCCGAATCCTGCTCGAGCACCACCTCCACTCCCCGCGCCTCGAGCCAGGGGAGGATCTCGCACACCACGTCCCGCACCCTGGCGTCCTGCTTCTTCAGAACCATTCCCATGCTTCTTATGCGCCGGCTCATCATCGGGATAATAGCCCCTTTGTCCAACGAAGATACAATAAAAACTCGAGGTTCCCCCCGGCGCCGGGCAGCGGGGAAACGGTGTCCCCGACCACGCCGTAGCCGGCGGCGGCCGCAGAGTCCTTTACGGCGCCGAGCGCCCGGGCCCGCACCCCGGGATCCCTCACGATCCCCCCCTTCCCCACCTCCCCCCGGCCCGCCTCGAACTGGGGTTTGACCAGCACGACGACGTCGACCACCCGGGCCTCGTCCGCCCCCGGCTCCGAGGGGGGGCCGGCCGAGTCCAGGGCGCGGCCCAGGGCGGGAAGAATCTTGGTGACGGAAATGAAGGACAGGTCCATGCAGACGAAGGAGACGTCCCCCGGCAGGTCCCCCGGGCCCAGGTTGCGGACATTGAACCGGTCGCGCACGACGACGCGCGGGTCGCTCCGAATCTTCCAGTCCAGTTGCCCTCTGCCCACGTCGAAGGCGAAAACGCGCAAGGCGCCGTTCTGGAGCAGGCAATCGGCGAATCCCCCTGTCGAGGCCCCCAGGTCGGCGGAGACCCGGCCCCGCACCTCGATCCCGAAATGCCCCAGTGCCCCCTCGAGCTTGGCGCCCGCACGGCTCACGTAGGGGAGCCGGCCGAGGATGCGGATCGCGGCCCCCGGGTCCACCTGCTGCCCGGGCTTCCCGATCTTCCGTTCGTCGGCCAGCACCTGGCCGGCCAGGACGAGGGCCTGGGCCCGGTGCCGGCTCTCGGCCAGCCCGCGCTCTACCAGCAGTTGATCGATGCGGCACTTCATGGGAAGTCAGGCCGTGCGCTGGAGGAAATAGCGGGCCAGGGCGCGCAGGGCGTCGGCGCCCCCGTCGAAGCCGCGGATCTCCTCGAGGGCCGAGTCGACCAGTTCCCGCGCCTTGCGCCGGGAGGCATCGATGCCGTAAAGAGCGGGATAGGTCGCCTTCCCCGCCCTGACGTCCTTGCCCGCGGTCTTTCCCAGCGCCTGGCTCGTCGCCGTGACGTCCAGGATGTCGTCCACGATCTGGAACACCAGCCCGATCGCGCTCCCGTAACGGTCGAGCGCCTCCAGTTCCCGGCCCGCGGCGCCGGCGGCCAGGGCGCCCGAGCGGACGCACGCCCGCAGAAGAGCCCCGGTCTTGGAATGATGGATATATTCGAGCGTCTTCGCGTCGAACGGCTTCCCTTCCGACTCGAGGTCGGCCACCTGCCCGCCGATCATCCCGTCGACGGTCCCCGTCGCGCACGCAATTTCCCTCACGATCCGGACCCTGGAGCCGTCGCCGACCCCGGGCAGGTCGGCAAGGAGCTGGTAGCACCGCGTCATCAGGGCGTCGCCGGCCAGGATGGCGATGGCCTCCCCGAATACCTTGTGGCAGGTGGGGAGCCCCCGGCGCAGGTCGTCGTTGTCCAGGGCGGGGAGGTCGTCGTGGATCAGGGAGTAGGTGTGCATCATCTCGATCGCCGCCCCCAGGTGGAGGAGACAGTCGTGGTTCCCGTGCACGCTTTCGCCGGAAGCCAGCACCAGTACGGGGCGCACGCGCTTTCCCCCGGCGAAGACCGAGTGGCGCATCGCCCGGTGAATGATCGAGGGCGCTTCCCCCTCCGCGGGGAGCAACCGGTCCAGGCGGGCGTCGACCTCTGCCCGCGCATTCGAAAAATATTCCTTGATATCCATGGCTTCCATCCGGCGTCCGGCGATGGAACGGGGCCGTTCCACCCGGAATCGCGATAGGTTCAGACTTCGGGGGCTTCCTCGAACGGCGTCGCTTCCATTTCCCCTTCCGGGTTCTTCGCCAGGATCTCGACCTTCCGCTCCGCCTCGTCCAGCTTGGCACTGCAGTAGCGGCTGAGCTTCACCCCCTCCTCGAACAGCTCCAGGGAGCGGTCGAGCGCGAGATCCCCCGCCTCGAGACGGGCGACGATATCCTCGAGCGATTGCAGCGCGGATTCAAAATCCTTGACCTTCGGTTCCATGGCTCCCCTGTCCTCGTTGACGGTTAAAGGTTGACGGCTTCCACCCGGCAGTCCAGTTCCCCCCGCGCCAGGGTGACCCGGACCGGGTCCCCCGGGGCCACGGCCGCGGCGTCCCTGACGATCTCCCCGTTGCGGTCACGGCAGAGGGCGAACCCCCGGCCGAGGATGGCGAGCGGGCTCAGGGCGTGGACCCGGCCCGCGGCGATTTCAAACCGGGACCGCCCCGTCCGGAGCACGCCCGCCACCGCCGCGGCCAGCCGCCGTTGCCCCTCGGCAAGGGTCTCCCGCTCGTGCCGGATGAAGCGGGACAGGTCCACCGACCCGAGGCGCGCCGACAGCACCCGCTCCCTCTGCCGGAGCGCGGAACCGTGGCGCCTCATCGCCTGGCAGAGCCGGAGGTTTCCCTCGTCGAACCGCTGCTGGAGGTCCCGGATCCGGCCCGGGGCCACGGCGAAGGCCCGGCTGCGCGCCAGGCGCTCGACGAGGAGCCGGCGCGTGTCCATCCCCCGCCGCATCGACTGATCGAGCCGGCCGCGGAGCCCCGTCACCCTCCCGAGGAGTTCCTCGCGCGCGGCCGATACCAGCTCGGCCGCGGCCGAGGGGGTCGAGGCCCGCACATCGGCGGCGAAATCGGCGATGGTGAAATCGGTCTCGTGTCCCACCGCGGAGATCAGCGGAAGCCGGCAGCCGTGGATGGCGCGGGCGAGCGTTTCCTCGTTGAAGGCCCAGAGGTCCTCGATCGAACCGCCCCCGCGCCCGACGATCAGGACATCGAGATCGGACCGGCCGTCCAGGCAGCGGATCCCCTCGGCGATCTCCCCGGCGGCCCCCGCCCCCTGGACCCGGGCGGGGTAGATCAGCACGTCGATCGAGGCATTGCGCCGCTTGAGCACCCTCAGCATGTCCCGGATCGCGGCCCCGGTGGGGGAGGTCACGATCCCCACCTTCCGTGGGAGGATCGGGAGCGGCTTCTTACGGGCCTGGTCGAACACCCCCTCCAGGAGGAGCTTCTCCTTCAGCCGCTCGTAGGCCAGCTGGAGGGACCCCTGCCCCACCGGCTCCATGTATTCGGCGATGAACTGGTAGTCGCCGCGCGGTTCGTACACGCCCAGCCGGCCGCGCACGATCACCTCCATCCCGTCCTCGGGGCGGAACTTGAGGTACATGTTGTGGTTGCGGAAGCAGGCGGCCCTGATCTGGGCCCTCCCGTCCTTGAGGGAAAAATAGAGATGGCCGGAGGAATGGCGCTTGAAATTCGAAATTTCCCCCTGGATCCAGAGAATGCCGAACTGATCCAGGGAGCGTTTGATCTCGGCCGTCAGTTCATAAACGCTGAATATTTTCCGCTGCTCCGTCGCATCCACCGCTTCTGTTTATCACGAAGAGGCGGGGGAGACAACAGGAGGATTCCGATCCGCCCGCATTCGCCTCTGAAAGAGGGAAGGCGGGCGATTACAATGAATTACAATTAAAAACAATTGAGTGACAACCCCCCGGGGAGCCCGGTCCAAGATAGCGCCTTTATACGGGGAGATTTGTATGCACCTGTTCGGCCCGCAGCTATCCGATTATGAAAAATTCGTCCAGACCGGGAACATCTCCTATCTCTACGAGATGAACGGTTTCGACCTGACGATCGTCATCGCCTATTTCACCGTCCTGGCGATTCTGAGCTTCTACGGCCTGCACCGCTACAAGATGGTGTTCCTGTACCGCAAGCACCGCAAAAGGGTCACCGAGCCGCTCGCCCGCTTCACCGAACTCCCCCGGGTCACCGTGCAGATCCCCTCCTACAACGAGATGTACGTCATCGAACGCGTCATCGACGCCGTCTGCGCCTTCGACTATCCCCCGGACAAACTGGACATCCAGGTCCTGGACGACTCCACGGACGAAACACGCCGGATCGCCCGCGACGCCGTCGAACGCTGGAGCGAAAAGGGGGTGGACATCCGGTACATCCACAGGAAGGACCGGACCGGCTTCAAGGCGGGGGCGCTCGAAAACGGGCTCCGCACGGCGAAGGGGGAGTTCGTGGCCGTCTTCGACGCCGATTTCGTCCCCAACCCCGACTTTCTCCAGAAATCGATCCACCACTTCACCGATCCCGGGGTGGGGATGGTGCAGGGACGCTGGGAGCACCTCAACCGCGACCACTCCTTCCTCACCAGGACCCAGGCGATCTTCCTCGACGCCCATTTCATGCTCGAAAGCTACACGCGCTACCTGAGCGGGCGGTTTTTCAACTTCAACGGCACGGCCGGCATCCTGCGCCGGAAGGCGATCGAGGACGCCGGGGGATGGGAGCACGACACCCTGACCGAAGACCTCGATCTGAGCTACCGGGCCCAGATGAAAGGGTGGCGCTTCGTCTTCCTCCCCGACCTGACGGTCCCGGCCGAACTGCCGGTGGAAATCAACTCCTTCAAGACCCAGCAGTGCCGCTGGGCCAAGGGGGCCATGCAGACCGGGAAGAAGACCCTCCCGCACGTTCTGCTGGGGAAGTTCACGAGGGGGCAGAAACTGGAGGCCTGGTACCACCTGACCGGGAACATCACCTACCCGCTGATGGTGGTCCTGGCGCTCCTTCTCTGCCCGGCCATGATCATCCGCTACAACCAGGGGTGGTTCGAGCTGGTCACCATCGACCTCCCGCTCTTCATCCTCTCCTTCAGCAGCGTCACCACCTTCTATATCGTGTCGCAGAAGGCGCTGCACAGGGACTGGCCCAGGCGCATCCTCTACCTCCCCGGGCTGATGGCGGTGGGGATCGGCATGACCATCCCGGGATCCAAGGCGGTTCTGGAGGGGGCGCTGGGGATCCAGTCCCCCTTCGTGCGCACACCCAAGTTTTCCGTGGACGCCCGCGGGGGCGAGTGGATGAGCAAGAAATACCGCTGCGATATCGGGGTCCTGACCCTGGTGGAGATCCTCTTCGGCGCCTGGTTCACCTTCGTGATCGTCTACGCCTGGAACTCCGGCATCTACGCCGTCATCCCGTTCCTGTTCCTCTTCCAGTTCGGCTACCTGTACATGGGGCTGTGGGCCATCGCCCAGAGCCTCAAACGTTCCGTGCTGGGGGAGGCCTTCGAACGCCTGATCGGCTCGCCCGGGGCGAATCGCATGACGGGCATCGACTAACCCTTCGCCGCGGCGACGGCCGTCTCCACGTCGTCGCCGGTCAGGGCCCGGTAGTCCGCCGGGGTATCGACATCCTCGACGGCGCCCGTCTCCCCGGTCGGCACCAGGGCCATGGCCGCGCGGTGCCGGAGGAGGATGCCCTTGGGCCCCTTCTCGAGCGGGGCTTCCATGAACTCCCCGAAGAGCGCGCGGTGGAAAATGGCCGGGTGCCCCCGCCGGTCGCCGTACAGGGGGCAGGTGACCGGGGCCCCGGTGGCCAGAAACCGCTCGGCCAGGCTGCGCACCAGGCGCGCCGATACCGCGGGCTGATCGACCGGCCAGATCATGGCGCCGAGGCAGCCCGGATCGAGCCGCTCCAGCGCCAACTGGATCGAGGAGAGCTGGCCCCGGCCCGGGTCGGGGTTCCGGAGGATCTCCACCGTCCACTCGCGAACGGCCGGTTCGATGTCGGCGGCCGCGCCGCCGAGGACGACGACGGGACGCGCGAGCCCCACCTGCCGCAGGGTCCCCAGGATATGCGTCAGGAAGGTCTCCCCGCCCAGAGGGAGGAGGGCCTTGGGATAGCCCATTCTCGTGGAATCCCCGGCGGCGAGCACCACGGGGACGATCGACTCGAAAGAC
Source organism: Acidobacteriota bacterium (assembly GCA_012729555.1). NCBI lineage: Bacteria > Pseudomonadati > Acidobacteriota > Acidobacteriota bacterium. Next base: position 11,504 of record JAAYCX010000011.1, on the reverse strand, counting down.
GCCGGGATCGTGTCCATGGGATCGGCCCTATGCCTTGCCCAGCGCCTTGAGCACCTTGTCGGGCGTCGCCGGTGGGTCCACCCACCTGCCGATCGCGTTCTGGATGGCGCAGATCACCAGGTGCGTGTTCGCCAGGCTGTGGCTGATTCCGTTGGAGCCGTAGGCGGCGTTCCCCGCCCGCGTCTCGACGAGCTCCTTGTCCACGCGCGGCATGTCCAGCATGCCGACCTTGCGGTAGTCGAGCATGTTGGCGTTGAGCTTGACCCCGGTCGCCCGGTCGTAGAAGAAATCCTCCTGGAGCTGGCAGCCCGCGCTGAAATCCATGACCTGGTCGATCTGGCTCTCGAGCGAGGTCCGGCGGATCACCTTGCCGGTGTCGGCCACCACCCCGAACCTGAGGATCTCCACCTCCCCGGTCTCGAGGTCGACGGCGACCTCGCACATCGCGACGTTCATCGTGTCGAGCAGCTTTCCCATGCCGACGGCCCAGAGCGCGGTCGGGGGCCGGCCCGAGTAGGTCGCGAACAGGTGCGCCCCCTGGGTCGCCCGGGCGAGCGGCACCGATCGTTCCGGGTCGGACTTGACGTAGACGTTCCCGTCCTTCATATCCAGGTCCTCGGGCGCAAAGCCCTTCAGGGGACTCGGCTCCGCTTTCGCCGGCGCTCCGAAACCGGCCGGGGCCGGGGGATTTTCCGCGTTGCGGCTCGCGGTTTCCAGGATCTGCCGCTTCAGGCGATTGGCGCACTCCTTCGTGACCCAGGCGGAGGCCGTGGTGCCGTCGCTGCCGCCTCCCACGGGGGCGAAAACCTCCCGGGGGTCGAAATCGATGCTGACGTCCTCGTACCGGAGGCCGAGCTCCTCGGCGACCACCATGGCATTCCCCTCGACGGCATAGATGCCGGTGCAGGGTCCCTGGGTCGGCATGTGTACCTTCCCGTCGCGCAGTTCCAGTTTCGAGTTGTATCCGGAGAAGGAGTGCCGGGGGCACATCTGGTAACGGAATCCGGCGCCGTGCATCCGCCCGTCGGGGAGCTTCTTCTCCCCCGTGCCGTGCCACTTCCAGTTCATCAACCTTTTTCCGGCCTCGATGCACGCCTGGTAGCTGGGCACGGGGTCGGGATCCGTCTGGCTCGTGGGTCCGTGCAGATTGAGCGTGGCGATATCGATCGGGTCCTTTCCGAGCTTCTCGGCGATCAGCTGGATGGCCACGGTCAGTGAATCCCAGTTGAAGGGGCAATGCTGGCCGCTGGTGTACATCCGTCCCCGGTTGCTGTTGACGACCTCCATGACCTGCCGGATGTTCAGGCACCGGGTCGTGACGTAGGGGCCGTAGCCCTGGTCCCCCGAGGTGCCGAGGGTGGAAACCGGGGGGACGCCGGCGTCGGATATGGAGAAATCGTCGATCGCCGTGATCCGGCCGTCGCTCCGGAATCCCACCTTCACGTGCATGAAGCGCTCGTTCATGTTGAAGTCGTACATCTCCCGGCGCAGCAGCGTCATCCGGACCGGCCGTCCCGTCCTCCGGGCGAGCAGCGGCGTGATCTGCTGCGATTTCCGGAGGCCCCAGTCGCAGTACCTGCCCCCCTGGAACAGCCCTTCCTGCTTCACTTTCTCGGGCGGGAGTCCGTACATGCGCCCGACGGCGTCCTTCCCCCCGCTGGCGGTCCAGACGGCGCCCTCTATGTGCAGGCTCGGCCGCTCCGGGTCGTGATAGGGATCTTCGTACCAGCGGGAAACCGACGCGGGGGGGTTCGGCATGTGGCCGCAGAAGGCGGGCATGTAGAAGTCGTATTCGACCACCTGGTCGGCCTCCCGGAAGCCGGCCTCGACGTCCCCCTGGCTGGCGCTGACCACCGTCACATTCCCCCTGCCCTGGGCGTTGGGCCGGATAACCGGCGCGTCCGGCTTCCTCCCCTCCCGGATCTCCACGACGTGCGGGAGCACTTCCCATTGGGGGTTGAGGGCCTTGAGGGCCTCGTCGCAGAGCTCCGCGCTTTCGGCCACGACGATCACCGCCACCTCGTCGTCCTCCATGTCGGCGACATTGTCGACCCAGGCCGCCTGCGCCCCCCCGGGGCCCCGGCCGCCGCGGCCGCCGAAATTCTTCAGGTCCTCGTCTTCCCATGTCAGCACGTCGACGACGCCCGGGATCCTCTTGGCCGCCTCGACGTCGACTTTCCTCACGACCGCGTTCGCATGAGGGCTCCGGAGGAACTTGGCCTCCAGCATGCCGTCGTAAACGTAGTCGGCGCCGTATTTGGCCATCCCCGTGGCCAGCGCGTAGGACAACTTGCCGGGCAGGTTGGGTTTGCCGACGACCCGAAACCCCTCTCTCTGTCCGTTGACTCCCGCCGTATCCGCCATCCCGCCTCCTCCCGTCGATCCCCCGGCGAGACGCTCACCGGGGAGGCCTGCGTGCGGGCTGAGTGTGGCATTTGTTCCGGACGGCATGCAAGCATTTATTGGCTGGTCTTTCGGGGCGCAAAGGGGACACGGGTGACTGTCCCCATGTTACAATCGCCCTATGAGATGTCTGCCGCGCCTGTCCCGTTCATGGTCCTGTCTCGTCCTGGCGGCGGCGCTGGTCGCCCCGGCCGCCGCCGCGGAAGGGGTCGAACCGCTGCGCGCGGAACTGGAGGCCATTTTTGCCGATCCCCGTCTCCGCGAGGGGCAGTGGGGGGTGGAGGTGGTTTCGCTCGACCGCGGCGAAACGGTCTACGGCAGGAACGCCCACAAGCTCCAGGTCCCCGCCTCCAACATGAAGCTCCTGACCGCCGCCGCGGCCCTGCTGAAGCTGGGTCCCGACTACCGGTTCAGGACCGGCCTCTCGGCCGATGGCCCTGTCCGCGACGGCCGCCTCGAGGGGAACCTGATCGTGGCGGGGTCGGGCGACCCCTCCAGTTCCTCGCGGATTCCGCCCGGAGACCCCTTTCACCCCTTCCGCCTGTGGGCCGCGAAGCTCCGCGAAATGGGGATCCGGGCCATCGGCGGAGACATCGTGGCGGGGGGGGGCCCGCTCCCCGCGCCCGCCCACGGAAGCGGCTGGGCCTGGGACGACCTGAAGATGGGGTACGCGGCCGGGGTGAGCGCGCTGCAGTTCAACGAAAACATGGTGGCGATCCGGGTCTCCCCCGGGCCCGCCGTCGGCGCTCCCCCCTCGGTCGCCGTGGACCCCTATCTGGGCTATCCGGCCGTCTTCACCGAAATGGTCACGGCCTCCCGCTCGGCCCGTCCGCGCATGGAAATCGCCGACGGCGACGGGGGGGACGCCATCACCGTGCGCGGTACGATCCCGCTCGGCGGGGCCCCCCTGGAGCGCACCGCTTCGGTGAAGCGCCCGGTGCTCTACTACCTCTCGGCCCTCCGGCACGCGCTCGGCCGGGAGGGGATCGATGTCTCCAGCTGCGCCGTCAGGGAGGGGGGTGTCCCCTCCCGCCCGCTCTGGACCCACCAATCGCCCCCCCTGTCCGAACTCCTCGCCCCGATCCTGAAGCAGAGCCTCAACCTCCCGAGCGAGACCCTCCTGCGCGCGCTCGGCATGGAGTTCGGGGGGGAGGCGTCCGCCGCCCGGGGGATCGAGATCGTGGAGGACACCCTCGAGGCGGCCGGGATCCCGAAAAAGGACTACGCCTGCGCGGACGGGTCCGGGCTCTCCCGGATGAACCTGGCGAGCCCCCGCACCCTGGTGCGGGTCCTGGGGCACATGCACCGTCATCCCCGGTTCCGGATCTTTTACGACGCCCTTTCCGTCGCCGGCGTCGACGGCACCCTGGAGACCCGGCTGCGGGGGACCGCGGCGGCCGGCAACGTCCGCGCCAAGACGGGCACCCTTTCGGGCGTTTCCGCCCTCAGCGGGTACGTGCGGAGCGCCGACGGCGAGCTGTTCGCCTTTTCCATGATCGCCGGAAACTTCCTGGCTCCCGTCAGGACGGCCGAGGAGGTCCAGGACCGGGCGCTCCTGCGGCTGGCCTCCTTCCGCCGCGGGCCCGGCCCGGGCGCGGAGCCGGAGATACGGAGGGACCGATGATGCCCTGGATCGTGCTTCTGTTTCAACTGGCCTCGGCCCCGCCCCCGCCCGGCTCCGCGGCGATGGAGCGGAGCGCCTTCTTCGCCTTCGCCGACCGGGAATACATCTTCACCGTGGAAATGGTGAAGCCGGGGATCCCCCTGCTGAACTTCGTGTCGATGGCCGAACGGGACGCGCGCCTCCTGGCCCGGAACGTGCGCCTCGAGGTCGGAAACCGGAAGGCCGCCTGCCGCCTGCTGGCCGTGGAAGCGGGCGACTTCCAGCAGCCCATGAAGGTCCCCGCCCTGACCATGCACCCGCGCTCCTCCTTCGGGGTCCGCCTGGAGGGGGACTTCGGCCGGGAGGTCGAACTCCACGGCGCCTCCATCAGGATCGGAGACGAGGATTTCCAGCTGGCCCCCCTGTCCCGCCAGGAGTTCGAAGCTCTGGTGCTGCGGGTGAACCGGCTGAATCTCGGGTCGCCCGATTTCAGCGAGGACTGGCGGGTGCTCGGACTCGAGCCGCTGGGAAGGCGCACGGGGAGGCGCCCATGAGCCCCGCCCGCTTGTACTTTCACCCGGGGCTGGTATACTGCCCGTCTATGATGCCGCGAGACAGCGCCTTTCACGGGACCACCATTCTGCTGATCCGGAAGGGGAACCGCACGGTGATCGCCGGGGACGGCCAGGTCACCCTGGGGGATACCGTCGTCAAGAAGAGCGCGCGCAAGATCCGCCGCGTCTACAACGACCGCGTCCTGGTCGGTTTCGCGGGCGCCACGGCCGACGCCTTCGCCCTCTTCTCCCGGCTCGAGGCCAAACTCGAACAGTTCCAGGGCAATCTCAGCCGGGCGGCGGTGGAACTGGCCCAGGAATGGCGCACCGACCGGGCGCTGCGCCACCTGGAAGCCTTCCTGCTGGCGACCGACGGAAAGGCCGTTTTCCTGATTTCGGGAACGGGCGACGTCATCGAACCGGACGACGGCATCCTCGCCGTCGGCTCGGGCGGCGTTTACGCCCTGGCGGCGGCGCGCGCCCTGCTGCGCCACAGCAAGCTGCCCGTCGTCCGGATCGCCGGCGAAGCGCTCAGGATCGCGAGCGAGATATGCGTGTTCACCAACAGTGAAATCATCGTCGAGGAATTGTAGCCGGCGGCCGGACGCCGGGCCGCCCTCATCCTCCTTTATCGGGCATATTCGGGAAACGGAATTCCATGCAGAAGAGGTCGACGGGCCGCAAGCGGCCTACCCGCGGCCTGGACGAAATGTCGCCCAGGGAAATAGTGAGCGCTCTCGACCGCTATGTCGTCGGTCAGCAGGCGGCCAAGAAGGCGGTGGCCATCGCCCTGCGCAACCGGGTCCGCCGGCAGAAGCTGGACGAGGAGATGGCCGAGGAGGTGATGCCCAAGAACATCATCATGATCGGACCGACCGGAGTGGGCAAGACCGAGATCGCCCGCCGCCTCGCGCGGCTGGCCAACTCCCCCTTCCTGAAGGTGGAGGCGACCAAATTCACCGAACTGGGGTATGTCGGGCGCGACGTGGAATCGATGGTGCGCGACCTGGTGGAGATCGCGGTGGACATGGTCCGCGGGGAGAAGATCGACGAAATCGAGGGGAAGGCGCAGCAGAACACCGAGGAACGTCTCCTCGACCTCCTGCTCGAGACCCTCGAGAGCGTCCCGGGGGAGAAGAGCCCCCTCGGCGACGGCAGGGACCTGGCCAGGCTGGAGAAGGCGCGCGAAAGGCTGCGGCGTCAGCTGCGGGCGGGAAAACTGGAACAGCGCATCGTCGAACTGGAGGTGCGCGAACACCCCGTCAGCCCCGTCGCCTTCCAGTTCCTCGAGGGCTCCAGCCTGGAGGAACTCCAGTTCAACATGAGGGACCTCCTCTCGGGCCTGGCCGAACAGAAGGCTCGAAAGCGCCGCATGCCCGTGGAGGAGGCGGCCGAATACATCATGCAGGAGGAGGAGCAGAAGCTGGTCGACAATGAGCAGGTCGCCCGGCAGGCGCTCGACCGGGCGGAGCAGAACGGGATCCTCTTCCTCGATGAAATCGACAAGATCGCCGGCCGGGAGGCGGGTCACGGCCCCGACGTCAGCCGCGAGGGGGTGCAGCGCGACATCCTCCCCCTCGTCGAGGGAACGACCGTCAGCACGCGCTACGGCATGGTCCGGACCGATCACATCCTCTTCATCGCCGCGGGCGCTTTTCACATAGCCAAACCGACCGACCTCATCCCGGAGCTCCAGGGACGCTTCCCCATCCGGGTGGAGCTCTCGGCCCTCGGGGAGGACGATTTCGTCCGCATCCTGAGGGAGCCCAGGAACTCCCTGGTCAAGCAGTACATCGCCCTGCTCGGCACCGAGGGGCTGAGGCTCAGCTTCGCCGACGACGCGCTCGCCGAAATCGCGCGGTTGGCCTGCACCGTGAATGAAAAAACCGAAAACATCGGGGCGCGCCGTCTGCACACCATCATGGAAGCCCTGCTAGAGGATTATTCCTTCTCGGGGAAGCAGCGCAAACCGAAGAGCGTCCGGATCACGGCGGCCTACGTCCGCCGGAAGCTGGAGAACATAGCCCGGGACCAGGACCTCACCCGGTACATCCTCTGACCCCCATGCGAACCCGATGCGGCTGTCATTCCATGCGGACCAGGGCGGCGGCCGCCGCCCTCCTGGCCCTCCCCCTCATCGGGTGCGCCCGGATCGCCGACCCGCAACCGCCGCTGGTGCGCATTCCGGCCGCCGCCTCGGACCTCGCGGCGCGCCAGGCGGGGATGGAGGTGGTGCTCGAAATCACCCTCCCGGAGCGCAACACCGACGGATCGGCCGCCTCGACGGCGCGGGCGGACGTGTTCCGGATCACCGAAACGGCCCCCCACCCGCACCCCCTTCCGGGGAGGGAATTTCTGCGGCTGGCCGCGCGCGTCCTTTCCGTCCCGAGGGAGCGGTTCGAGCTCCACGCGGACGGCGGGAAGCTGGTGCTGCGCCACCCGGTCCCCGCGGGCCCGGCCGGCTACCCCCCCCTCCGGTACGCCGTCGCTTTCGTCAATGCCGGGGGTCGGGCCGCCGGGCTCAGCAACCAGGTACGGATTCAGCCGGTCCCGGTTCCGGAGGCGCCGCCGGGGGTCTCGGCGGAGACGACCGAAAGCGCGGTCCTGGTCCGGTGGGCGCCCCCGCCGCTGAACATGGACGGAACCGGCCCGCCCCGGATCGCCGGGTACCAAATCTACCGGTCCGAGGACCCGGAGCGATTCCCCGAAGCCCCCCTCGGCGCGGTCCCGGAGGGGCTCACCACCTTCGCGGACCGGGAGTTCGAGTTCGACCGGACCTACCACTACGTCGTGCGCGCGCTGGCGCCCGCCGGCGGGGCGGCCGCCCTGGGGGCCCCCTCGGGGGCGGCGGCGGTCGCCACCCGGGACACCTTCCCGCCGCTCCCCCCGGAGAATCCGAGCGCCCTCGACGAGGGGGAGGATGTCGTGCTGCTCTGGACCCCCTCCCCTTCCCCGGACGTGGCCGGCTATCGCGTCCTGCGCCGCGCGGACGGGGGCGAGTTCGCCCCCGTCACCGGGGAACTGGTCCGCGTCCCCGCCTACCGCGACATCGGGGCGGGCGGGAGGGGATACGAGTATGCCGTCCGTGCGGTCGACGCCCGGGCGAACGAGAGCCCGGCGGCCCGGGCCGCGAGGTCCGCCCCCCGGGTTCCCTCCGCGGGCGATATCTGGTAGGCTCATGGGGCACCCGTGCATTGGAATCTTTTCCTGATGAGGAGTGGAGAGTATGAAATTTTTTCTGGATACCGCCAATATCGATGAAATCCGCGAAGCGGCCGAATACGGCCTCATCGACGGGGTCACGACCAACCCCTCGCTCGTCAGCAAGGAGGGGCGCAGCTTCAAGGACATCATCACGGAAATCGCGGGCATCGTCGACGGCCCCATCAGCGCCGAGGTCGTCAGCACCGATGCCGCGGGGATGCTGCGCGAGGCCTACGACCTGGCGAAGATCCACGAGAACATCGTGATCAAGATCCCGATGATCAAGGAGGGGATGAAGGCGCTGGGGCGGCTCTCCGCGGACGGGATCCGGACCAACGTCACCCTCGTCTTCAGCTCCAACCAGGCGCTCGTGGCGGCCAGGCTCGGCGCCACCTACGTCTCCCCCTTCGTCGGCCGCTTCGACGACATCAGCCAGGTGGGGATGGAGGTGGTAGCCGATATCGCGCAGATCTTCTCCAACTACGACTTCGAAACGCAGATCCTGGTGGCCAGCTGCCGCAACCCGCTGCACATCCGCGAGGCCGCCCTTCTCGGCGCCCACGTGGCCACCATGCCCTACGGCGTGCTCGAACAGCTCCTGAAGCACCCGCTGACCGACATCGGGCTCGCGCGCTTCCTGAAGGATTGGGAAAAGGTGGCCCGGGCCGGAAAAGCCTAGCCCGCCCGTCTCCGGGCCGAAGCCTGGACCGCCGGCAGGAGCTCCCCCACCAGGTAGAGCGAACCGGTGACGACCACGAGCCCCCCCGGGGGACAGGAGGCCCAGGCCGCGGCGAGCGCCCGGTGCATGTCGGCATGGGCCTCCATGCGCGGCCGGTGCCTGGGGTGCATGGCGGCGATGTCGGCCGGGTCGGCCGAACGGGTGTTGACCAGCGGGGTGAGGTGGAGGCGGGTGGCGGCGGGAAAGAGGATCCGGCCGACCTCGCGGATGTTCTTGTCCCGCACCGCGCCGAAAACCATGTGGATCTCCCGCTCCCGCCTCTCCGAGAGCGCCTTGCGGAGCAGGGCCGCCGCCTCGGGGTTGTGGGCCCCGTCGAGGAGGGTGCGCCGCACGGCCCGGTACTCGTCGAGCCGCCCCTCCCAGCGCGTCCGGCCGAGTCCCTTGCGGATCACCCCGATCCCGAGGGGAAACGCCCGCTGGGTCCGGAGCGCCATGACGGCCAGGGCCGCGTTGTGCGCCTGGTGCTCTCCATGAAGCCCGGGGGCCAGCGCGGGGATCCTCCCCTCCGGGGTTTCGAGGTCGAAGCGAAAACGCCCCCCCCTCCCCTCGAGCCCGCGGATCGCGAAATCGCGGCCGAGTTCCAGAAGCGGGGCGCCGACCGCTTCCGCCCGGGCGCGCACCACCCTCCTCGCCGCGGGATCGAGGCAGCCGGAAATCGCGGGAACCCCTTCCTTGATGATGCCGGCCTTTTCGCGCGCGATTCTGCCGACGGTCCGGCCGAGATAGTTCTGGTGGTCGAGCGCCACCCCCGTGACCACGCTGACGATGGGGCGCACGACGTTGGTGGCGTCGAGCAGTCCCCCAAGCCCCACCTCCATGACGGCAACCTCCACCTTCCGCAGGGCGAAATGCAGGAAGGCGGCGCAGGTGAGAAACTCGAAGGTGGTCAGGGGGCGGTCGATGACCTTCCGCGCCTCGAGGTCCTCCTCCGCCCTGCGGATGCGGGTGGACAGGCGGGCGAAGGCGGCCGCCGCGATCGGCTCCCGGTCGACGCGGATCCGCTCCTCGACCCGCACCAGGTGGGGCGAGGTGTAGAGCCCCGTTCTCCTCCCCGCGTGGCGCAGGACCGATTCGGCCATGGCGGCCACGCTCCCCTTGCCGTTGGTCCCGGCGATATGGATCACGGGGTATTTTTCGTGGGGGTCGCCCAGCAGCTGCATCATGGCCAGGGTGCGGTGCAGCCCGAGGTGCATCATCTGCACCTCGTTCCCCTTGCCGGCAAGGTAATCCAGGGTCTCTCGATGGTTCATGGGAACAGGGGGAAGCGCGCGGCTCCCGAAAAAGGATGGCGGATTCGGCGACGGCTCCCGCCGCGCGGATTCGGGCCGGTCAGGGGTCTCCAGTCAACCGGAAGCGGCACCCCGCCGCCCCGGGGATGCATTATAGTCCAGATCCGGGGGAGCGACCAGAGGCCTCCCGGGGTTTCGAAGTGTACGGTAAGGACCCGCCCCCCTGATGCCGATAGGACTCATGGGCTGTTCCTGTAACAGGGTACGACGGACGCACTTCCGCTTTTCACGGAGCCACTTCCATGCCGAAACCATCCGTTCCTCATCTCCTCCGTCCCGGCCGGGTACGGTATTCCCTCCCCTTGCTGCTCCTTCTCCTGCTCCCGTTCGCGGCCGCCCTCCCCCCCGCCTTCCGCGCCGAATGCACCCGGATCGTGGACGGGGACACCATCGACGTCGCCCACGCCGGAGAAACCGTCCGGATCCGCCTCGAGGGGATCGACTGCCCGGAGCGTGACCAGCCGTTCGCCGAGGAGGCCAGGGCCCTGACCGCCCTCCTCGTCGAGGGGAAGACGGTGGAGGTGATCGCGAAGGAGAAGGACGCCTACGGGCGCACGGCCGCCAGGGTGTTCGTCGACGGGCGGGACCTCTCGGCCGAACTGCTGAAGGCGGGGCTGGCCACCCACTACCGAAAGTACAACTCGGACTGGCTGCTGGCCTCGCTCGAGCGGCAGGCCCGGGCCGAAGGGGCCGGCATGTGGGGGACGGCGCCCGCCCCCGCCGTCTACCACGGCAATGTCGGGAGCCGGGTGTTTCACTCCCCCGCCTGCCCCCACTACGACTGCCCCGACTGCACCCGCCGGTTCGGGTCGAGGGAAGAAGCCCTGGCCGCGGGCTTCCGCCCCTGCGGCCGCTGCAGCCCCTGACCGCCGGGACGCTGCCGCCGCCGCCCGACGGGACCGCCCCGCCCGGGAAAACGGGAAACATACGCTACGTCCCCCTTTTTCCCGCCATCGGTGGTAGAATCCCTCCGTGGGCCGTTCGGGCCCGGGATTACGGGAAGAGGACCATGGAGATCACTCAGAAGCGCTTTTCAAACCGGGCCACCTTCGGGTTCGGCGAAGCACGGCTGGCCTACACCATCAGCGACCCGAGCGGCAGCCGCTCCTTCACCATCGAATACGGGTACATCCCGACCGACGTCGGCGAGCTGGAGGAGCGGGCGCCCTGGCTGCGGGACGCGGGGATATTCCTGGGCGCACTCGGCCTGCTCCTGACGGGGGTGCAACTCGCGCTCGGGCAGCCGCCCGCGGCCCTGGTCTGGCTCCCGATCGGGGCCCTTGCCCTTGTCGCCTACCGCGTCCTGAGAGCGCGCTTCACCGTCATCCCCACCGAAATGGGCCGCATCTTCGTCCTCAGGGACGCCCGCCACGACGAGGTGATGGAACAGCTGGACCGGCGCCGGATGGCCCAGTGGCGCCAGTGGTACGCGGAAGTCGACCTCGACAACGACCCCGACAGCGAAATGGACAAGTTCGACTGGCTCCGGGAGCGTAACGTCATTTCCGAGGCGGAGTACCGGGAGGCGATGAAGGCCATCGCGCTGTACCACGACCTCGAGCCGGAGAGCGTCGGCGACGACCCCCTCGTCCACTGAGCCCCGGACTCCCGCCCGGGCGACAAAAGGCCCGAAGACCTGAACCTGATTTTTCCTGGTTGCAAGTGGTGGGCGGTACTGGATTTGAACCAGTGGCCCCCGGTGTGTAAGACCG